>NZ_JAUBSD010000058.1:0-44226 GCF_036704575.1 Microcoleus sp. K5-D4 | reverse complement strand
TTATCATTATTACCAATTATATTTATTCACAAAGAGGTATTGACAAAATCTACTCCTGTCTAACTTGTTACCAATGGGGGCTGGCAGATTTTTCGAGACAACAAATTCATTTACCGCGACGGGCAATTTATCGCGCTAATAGATGGGGGGCATTGTCCGAAGGAATTTGACGCACATCAATCAGCCCAAGATTACATCAACAACATTTTGAGGTATCGGGAATGATAAAGGCGATCGCCCTGGGCAATTCTTTTCTGCTTACGGCGATTGCTTCCAGCCTCCTGTGCTGGCTGGCAAAGAGCGTGGACTTGTGCAAACCTGTACGGGGTTGATGCGTATACCGACTGCTTGTCTGCTGCACATCAACAGTGTGGCTTTGGCGAACCCTATAGGGTTGTCGGTCATCTTCACTCCATCTTTCGAGCCTGCCAAACAGCTATCTCTCGCCCCCTTGTTATAATCAGTGCAAGCGTTCCTCCCAAATGGAATCCACGGTTTGTGACTAACGGGGGGAGTAAGAGGGGCGCTCATGGCAAGGGATGGAGAGAGAAGTCACTGATAGCCCACGTCTCCCGGCCTCAAATACTTTCACCTATTCTCCAGTGGCAATCAAGGATAGGCGACTCAAGCCAGTCGCCTATATCATCCAATGGCTTAAACTCATACACACAGCAAAAAACCGCTCCCTTTTAAGTTTGGCGACCTAGAAGAACGGCTTTGCTGACTTACCCAAAAGGCAAATACAATCATGTCTCATGATCATAACCCGACTAACGGGCAATTTTCAAGCATTTCTAAATCTCTTCTGAGCAAGCATCTCGCCGAATGGCGCGAAGGTTCATGCGTAAACGAAGCGATCGCCTCCCTCAACATCGAATCGCTAACCGCCAAAGAACTCAACGAGCGCATCCGTCCAAAAGAACCTATCAAGACGGGGGGCTGGTGGTGTCGCGGCGTCCTTTGGCAAACTGGTGAACGGGCCGGCAACTGGTACGGACAAGGCAAGCCAGACAAGCCACATCAGCCAGAAGGTTCCAAACCGCGCAAGTACCTCACAGGTAGCGGCATGGAACCCGACGCCATATTCCTTGCCATGCCTGATAAGGATTATTGGGCAAAGGTTCACGCTGACAAATCGATTCCCCGTCACTGGACTGAGGGAACCAAGAAAGCTGGGGCTGGGTTGAGTATTGGGCTTGCAACCATTGCCCTAACAGGCGTATGGAACTGGGGCAAAGATGGGGAACTAGCACCCTTTGTGAAGGAGTGGGCAGAACTCGGAACCGTCCACTACATAGACTTTGACTCCGACTATGCGGCTAACCCATCTTGCCGTGCAGCCATTTTGAAGTTTGGCCGCTTGTTGGTTGAGTGTGGCTGCGAGGTACACATCACTGTTTGGGATACCCAGTTTAAAGGAATGGATGATTTCATCAAAGCTAAGGGCGGTGACACCTTCAAAGAGGCTGTAGCGAGCGCACAAACCCTAGACAAGTGGGAGAAACATCTTAAGAAAGGCGATCGCAAAATTGAGGCTTCAACCTCTAATAATTCTTCTACTTCTCACCCGCGCACGCGAGAACAAGTAGTATGCCAGCAGTATGACAGTAGTGCAGACGACCACATCCCAGACACTGCACCGACTCCAGAACAAAACTATGTACTGAAAGCTGTCGATGCGCTGTACTCAGGCACGCCTTGGGCATCCATAGCAGGACAGCTTTTTGAGTTCACCGGAACTCATTACGAGCTGCGACCGGAAGCTACCGAAAAGCGTCGCATTCTTGATTGGCTGAGCACTTACTCTGAATTTGTGAAGGGGAAATACCGCTGCAACCGTGCCAACTCTGCCAGTGTTAATGAGGTCTACACTTATATCCTTTTACGCGAGGCTGTAGACCCCAACATCATCAACCCTGATGGGTTGAACACTACTAAAGGGGTCGTAAAAATCAACCCTGATGGCTCTCACTCACTTGTGCCACATGACCCTAAGCAGGTCTATACCTACGTTGGTTGCAAGTATGACTCTGACATTGACGCGACGGATTGCGATCGCCTTTTGGAATGTTTGGAGCCGTCACAACGTGAGGTATTCCTGAGAACTGCTGCTGCTGCGTTGAACTTGAGGCTTGTGCGCTCGAAGTTGACGGGGCGGGGCGTTAAAGGCTTGCTGTGCTACGGCGAGGGTTCCAACGGCAAGGATACGCTGCGAGCTGTGTTGGCCGCTGTGTTTGGGCGGGGGATGACTGGCAAGTCGCTGTCAGACTTCAAGTCTTACGATAATGGCCGCAAGTTCTCGCTGGCTGGAATTGAAGGAAGCATCTGTAATTGGGCTTCTGAAAATACCGCAAAAGTAGGCTTAGACGACCTTCAGAGCCTTAAGCAGTTTATTACCGGAGACATCCTTGATATTGAGCGCAAGGGCAAGGACGGCTATGAATACAAGCCTGCGGCCATCTTTTTTGCCAACTGCAACAAACTACCGTCTATCACCGGGGGAACGGCTGCAATTGATGACCGCTACGGCATTTTGAGTTTCAAGAAAACTTACAAGCTTAACGCTGACCCGTCTCAGGGTGAATTGGAAGCTGACCCACGTTTCAAGGATGATGAGAACTTCATCCTTGAACGGATTGCACCGGCGATGCTCAACAAGATGTTGGAGCGGTTGCCACTGCTGCTGAAAGAGGGGATTGACTACAAAGCAACCCGTGAGGCGATGCGGGAAGCTCAGGAAGAAAGCCGACACCTTTGGCAGTTTGCGCGCGAGGTTGGTTTGGAGGTTCAGTCTGGCGGTCGCGTCTGGGTTAAAGATTTGTGGGAGCAATTGCAAGCTTGGTATGAGGATGCAGGGATTCTAGAGAGAGAGACTAGCGGCATCAAAGAGAAGCTGATTTGGAATGAACTTCCTAGCAAGTATGACGCTCCTGTAAAAGCTATAAACCAGTTGGGGTCAAGGTTTAGCGAGATTTTCCCTAAGCTTCAAGTATGTCGCTATTGCGAACGAGATGACATGGAGCGGAGGAACCAAAGATATCTGCTTGGAATTGGATTTGTGCAAACTTCCGCAAAAACTGTGGAGCCATTGGAGCCAGTAGACAGAGTAAGGGATACTGTGGAGCCAACTGCGGAGCCAAAAAATACTGGCTCCGCAGTTGGCTACCCAAAAACCCTTATACAGAGCGCTGGCTCCAATGGCTCCGCAATTTCCTCACCTTATGCGGAACTTTGCAATTTACTCTCTCAACTCACTGCTGATGAGCGGCAAAAAATAGCAGATTTACTCACTGGCATTCCTTGTTCTGACCCTATCAAAGCTTTCAGAGTCGGAGACAAGGTGGCTGGCAACAAGCCAGAGGACTCTAGCTACAACTGGCACGGTCGCATCGTTGAGATTACCACGAGCATCAGTTGCAAGGTTGACTGGCAAGAGCGCGAGGGCAAGAAGGGCGGACGGGTAATCTCAATGCTCTTCTGTAACCTGCGGAAAATTTAGCCGCTGCCTGACAATTGACGGCTCAATCTCATCCCCCTTAACTGGGGGATTTTTGTGTCTACAATCCCTGTAGACAATTTGTTGACAGTGTAGACAATCATCGGTTAGTGTAGACAAATACTGTATACAGGTGTCTACAATGAGTCAAAGTCAAGTCGTATCGTTCAGAGCTTCCGGTCACTTCCTCAACTGGATAGAAGCTCAAAGACTAGAGGGTGAGTCGGTAAGTCAAGCTGCACAACGCATTCTCAAGGAAGCCTCAGGCACGTCTACATCGCTGTCTACAGTGTCTACAACTAGCGGCGATATTGTGTCTACACCGTCTACAGATTTGTCTACACGAAGCAATGATAGCGTCGTGTCTACAGACATTGTAGACATTGTAGACAAGGCTGTAAGTTCAAGTCTTGACCCCGTGATGGAGCGTATGGCCGCCATTGAGGAACGGCTGGGAAAATTGAGTGCCTGAGTGACGGCAACGATGAATCACTCAGGCAGGAATTGAAAGCGGCCAACAAGCAACTTACAGAATGGGACGCAGAACTGAATCAGTTACACGAGCGCAACGGCGATTTAGGACTGAAGGTGCAGATGCTGGAGCAAGAACTCAAGGAAGCGCGGCGCGATCGGGAAGCAAATAAAAACTCAGCTCCGACCGTCGCAGAATTTCCAGAGCCAGCCGACTTACTCAACCAGTTAAAAGCGCGGCGCAAAAAGTCCGGCGCAAACTTGGCAGATATGGAGGTGGTTTTGGAGATACTGGGAACCGACAGGAGCGAAATTTGAGCGGAAAGTAGGACGATCTGTAATATGATTAACCTGAAACCCTTACTCCGCAAAAGACATAGAAAATGAGCACGGAGGGATTTGAACCCCCGACCCTCAGGACCGGAACCTGATGCTCTATCCACTGAGCTACGTGCCCTCGACTGTTTACAGTATAACACGTCTTGCGGAAAATGGCGAGTGCCGATCGCAAATTTCCTGGCCTGCCTCCAAACCGCTTGACCCATGCGGGTTAAACTCGCCCGCGCGATGATCAAATATCAGGCTGTTCTCGAAGCCAGAGACTGCAACTTTTACCTAAATGGTAACAATAATACGACAAGGGGTAAAATAATAGACTTTAATCGAGCAAACATTAGGTTCACATTCGATCGGGGTCGAGCATCTACCACAGCTAAAATAACCCGCATCAATTCGCCCTAGCTAATCGGCAGTAAATGATGCTGCAGTTAAGACAGGTTGTGCAAATACGGTTCTAGACTAAGTTCACCAAACCTCTCAATCTTATGGTTTCTAAAATTTTAGACAAATTACCGCTGCGAACTGTTCTCATAGTTCCATTTGTACTGCAAATCGTGGGAGCCGTGGGACTCGTAGGATATCTGTCTTTTAGAAACGGACAAAAAGCAGTTAATAACCTTGCCAGTCAGTTAATGAGCGAGGTCACTTTGCGTGTCGAGCAAAACCTGCAAGTTTACCTGACAACTCCCCATCAAATCAATCAAACCAAGCTGGATGCTGTCAAACTCGGGTTGTTAAATATGGAAAACTTATCAGCTTGGGAGAAATATCTTTGGCGGCAAGTACAATTATATCCCTATATCAATTTTACCTCGGTTGGCAACAATAGGGGAGATTATAGATCCGGTGAACAACTGTCTAACGGCTCCCGAACGATGAATGTGATAGAAAAATCTACTGGGTTAAATTTTAATTCTTACAATACGAACGCTCTCGGCGATCGCACTACAGTTACCACCCTTGTCAAAAACTATGATAATCGGCAACATCCTGCGTACCAAAAAGCCGTAAAAGTCGGCAAAGCTACTTGGAGCTCGGTTTTTGTTTCGTTGCTAGAACCGACATTACTGATCAGCGCTATCCAACCCGTATACAGCGACAAAAATCAGCTAGAAGGAGTTTTATTTACTGCCTTGCGTCTCGACCATCTTGGGAGATTTCTCAACAATCTCAAAGTTGGCAAATCAGGTCAAACATTTATTATAGATCGCCAGGGTACTTTATTAGCAACTTCCACAACCGAAAAACCGTTTCGCACTAAAGGTAATGACAGACAATTGTTTAAAGTAGAAGAAAGCAGCAACCCTTTCACTCAAGCGACAGCTAAATATTTGAATGCAAAATTTAAAAAATTAGACCAAATTAAAAAATCAGAGTTATTGAGCTTTGAAATAGATGACAAGCGACAATTTTTAAAAGTCTTGCCGTTCCAAGACGGCAAAAGTTTAGACTGGGTAATTGTGGTAGTTGTTCCCGAAGCAGATTTCACCAAAGAAATCGATGCCAATACCCGCACAGCGGTTTTGCTTTGTTTCGCAGCTTTAGGAGTAGCTGTGGTGATTGGCATTCTGACTTCTCAGTGGGTGACAAATCCTATTTTGAGCTTAAATACAGCAGCAAAAAATATTGCTAAAGGTGAATGGGATCAAACAGTAGAAAGCGAACGCTCAGACGAATTGGGGGAATTAGCCAAGTCATTTAACAGCATGGCTCAACAACTGCAACAATCTTTTGAAACTTTAGAACAGCGAGTGCAAGAGCGGACGGCCGAATTGGCGGTAGCTAAAGACAAAGCGGAAGTAGCGAACCAAGCTAAAAGTACCTTTCTTGCTAATATGAGCCACGAATTGCGATCGCCTCTCAATGCAATTATCGGCTTTTCCCAACTGATGACTCGCAGCCAAACTCTATCTCCAGAGCATCAAGAAAATATTAGCATAATTAGGCTCAGCGGAGAACACCTCCTTACCCTGATTAATAACGTGCTGGATTTATCTAAAATTGAATCAGGTCGCACCACCCTCAATCCCCATAAAATAGACCTCTATCGCCTGCTCAATGACTTGGAAGATATGTTTCAACTCAAAGCAGATGACAAGCACTTGCAGTTATTTTTTGACCGCAGTCCCGATGTCCCACAATACATAGAAGCTGACGAGTTAAAGTTGAGGCAAATCTTAATTAATCTGCTCAATAACTCTCTTAAATTTACCGAAGATGGCGGTGTATCTGTCAGAGTTAGCAAGCATCTGTTAGGCATAAATCAGCAGGACAAAGGGGGGAAAGTTGATAATCCTGAAAGATCAAAGAATACAGAAATTACCCCAAGTAATGGTCTTAAGATATCTCAAGTTAGTCAGTCGGAAAATCAGATTTTTGTTCCCCAAAATGACGAGGCAGCTTCTACCTCTTCCTTCTTCCTTCATTTTGAAGTCGAGGATACTGGTTCTGGTATTGCTACCAATGAATTAGACGATATTTTTGAACCTTTCGTGCAAACCAAGACAGGCAAAGATTCGCAAGAAGGTACTGGCTTAGGATTGCCCATCAGTCGCAAATTTGTGGAATTAATGGGCGGCGAAATGAGCGTCTGTTCTGCTGTTGGTAAGGGAACTAATTTTAAGTTTGACATTCAAGTTATTGCGGTCGATGCGGCTGATATTGAAAGCGCCAAACCGACGCGCAATGTTATTGCCCTGGCACCCAACCAACACACCTATCGAATTTTGATAGTAGACGACAAACCGCTAAATCGCCAATTGTTGATTAAAATCCTCCATCCTCTGGGTTTTGAACTAAAAGAAGCTAATAACGGCCAAGAAGCTATTGAGATTTGGGATAGTTGGGAACCGCATCTAATGTGGATGGACATGAGAATGCCTGTGATGGACGGCTACGAAGCTACGAAATACATTAAAAGCACTATTAAAGGTCAAGCTACTGCGATTATTGCGCTGACAGCGAGCGTTTTGGAGGAAGAACGGGCAGTTATTTTATCGGCGGGTTGCGATGCTTTTATGCGAAAACCTTTCCGGGAAGCCGATATTTTTGATTCTATGCACAAACATATCGGAGTGCGCTATATTTATGAAGATCCGGGTCAAACTAATTTATCGGCAATCAAAGAGAGCGATCGCGCTATGAGTGCGGCTGATTTCGTAAAATTGCCGGATTCACTGGTAGCTGATTTAAAGCTAGCAATACTAAATGCAGATATGGATTTAATTGATACTTTGATAGAGCAAATTCGATTAAAGGATGCAGTAACGGCAAGTGCGATCGCAACTTGTATAGAAAATTTTGAGTACGACAAAGTTTTAAAGTTAATATCTCAAACACTATCACATGAATAACGACCTTCCTAGGACCGATCGCGGTAATATTTTAGTAGTTGACGACACCCCAGCTAATTTGCGACTGCTAGCCGGAATTTTGAATGGCAAGGGCTATAAAGTCCGCCCCGTACCTAGCGGCGAGTTAGCGCTTTCGGCGGCCAAAGGTATGCCTCCCGATTTAATTTTGCTGGATATTATGATGCCCGAAATGAATGGGTATGAAGTTTGCCAAAAGATCAAAGCTGATGAACGAACTTGCGACATCCCCGTAATTTTTATTAGTGCCATTAATGACGTACTTGATAAGGTCAAAGCCTTTGCGGTGGGCGGGGTAGATTATATTACTAAGCCCTTTCAGGTGGAAGAGGTTCTCGTGAGGGTAGAAACCCATTTAGCAATATGCCAGTTGCGAAAAAAACTCCAACAGAAAAACAATGAACTTACAGTTACTTTAGACCAACTGCAAGCTACTCAGAATCAATTAGTGCAATCGGAAAAAATGGCAGCATTAGGGCAACTGATTGCGGGTATTGCTCACGAAATTAATACGCCGTTGGGGGCGATTCGATCGTCTATTGGAAATATTACCAGCTTTTTGGATAACAATCTCGAAAGTTTGCCAGTTTTTTTTAAACAACTGTCAGCAGAGCGGCAGCAAGATTTCTTGCGTTTGATGTACATTTCAAGTCAACAAAATTACTCTTTATCTACTAGAGAAAAACGGGTATTGAAAAAAGGCGTGAAGCAGCAACTCGAGTCGGAAGGCATTGACAATTCTGACAGCCTTGCTAGCATTTTAGTCAATATCGGATTGCAAGGAAATCTGCAAGAATTCTTGTCGTTGCTCAAAGATCCTGACAGCGAAAATATTATAAAAACAGCCTACGACTTTGCTAGCATTCACAGAAGCGCTCGAACGATTGCTACCGCTACTGATCGCGCTGCAAAAGTGGTCTTTGCTCTGAAAAATTATGCGCGTTACGATGTAAATGGGGAAAAAATACAAGTGAATATTACGGCTGGAATTGAAACGGTATTAACTCTTTATCAAAACCAAATCAAGCCGGGTGTGGAAGTTGTCAGAAACTATCAAGATAAATTGCCTGTGGTACTGTGTTATCCAGACGAACTTAATCAAGTTTGGACAAATTTAATTCACAATGCCTTACAAGCGATGGACAATCAAGGAACTTTAACAATTGACGCGGTACAGCAAGATACCAGCGTCCTGGTAAAAATTACTGACAGCGGTAAGGGGATTCAACCGGAGATTATTCCGAAAATTTTTGAGCCGTTTTTTACTACTAAACCTGCGGGAGAAGGCAGCGGGTTGGGATTGGATATTGTCAAAAAAATAATTGAAAAACATCAGGGTAAAATTGAGGTCGAGTCGGCACCCGGTAATACAGCATTTACAGTTTCTTTGCCGATTAATTTAACTGAGTAGGTAAAGCGTTGCAGACTGAAGTCGGGGGCTAAAAATTTGCAGTCTACCCGCGCGGAATGTAGAATTTGGAAAATGGTGTGCTTACCCATCGGGCTTCACCCTGCCAAACTAAAGAAGGAAACTAGCGATGTGTAAATCAGCAATTTTGTGTGTGGACGATGAAGTAGCGGTGTTGGAAAGTCTGGAAATTGAACTGCAACAGGCTTTTAACGGTAAATATCTTTGGGAATTTGCTGAAAGTGCTGCCGAAGCCCTAGAGATTATTGAAGAGCTATCTGAAGCAGAGGTTAAGATTCTAGTGATTGTCTCTGATTGGTTGATGCCCGGAATGAAAGGAGATGAGTTGCTGATTAAAATTCATCAAAAATATCCGCAAATTGTGACAGTGCTGCTGACGGGACAAGCAGACAAAGAAGCCATCGAACGAACACAAACTCAAGCAAATCTTCATGCTTTCATAGAAAAACCTTGGCAAAATCAAGAACTAATTGAAGCGATTAAGTCTGGTCTAGAAAATTTATGAAAAAACCAGTCATTATTTGTGTCGATGATGAGCAGACTATACTCGATAGTCTGGAAATAGACCTGCTAAAAGCCTTTGAAGATAAATATTTAATTGAAACGGCTCAAAGCGGCGAAGAAGCTTTAGAGTTGCTGTCAGAACTTTTAGCAGAACAGTATGAAGTTCCTGTAGTTATTTCCGATCATATCATGCCTAATATGAAAGGAGACGAACTATTAAGGAGCGTTCATCCTATCTCGCCGAACACTCTCAAGATTATGTTGACGGGGCAGGCAGATTTGGATGCGGTAGCTAATGCTATTAACTATGCTAAATTGTACCGATACATACCTAAACCTTGGCAATGTGATGACTTAAAATTAACTGTTACTGAGGCAATATACCGATATTTTCAAGATAAACAATTAGCTGAAAAACAAAGACAACTTCAGGAAATGAATCAGGAGTTGGCTCAATTAAATCGCAAGCAGGCAATGCTGATTGCCCAACTCCACGAAAACGAAAGTCGGTTGACGCAATACCTGGAAGCTATGCCATTGGGTGTGTGTGTACTTGATGCAAATGGGCAATCTTTCTACGCTAATCAGAAGGCGCGGGATGTATTTGGCAAAGGGGCTGTGCCGCATATTAATTCAGAGCCAAAAGCAGCCATTTATCAATTCTATAAAGCCGGAACTAATCAAAGATGCCCCGTCGAAGAATTGCCAATTATGCGGGCGCTTCGGGGTGAAAATGTGCGGACTGAGGGTGTAGAAATTCGTACAGCTAATAAGATTATTCCTGTAGAAAGTTGGGCAACTCCAATTTATGATTCTACAGGCGAAATTTCCTATGCCATTATTGCTTTTAGTGACATAACTGAACGCAAGGAAGCTGAAGCGGCGCTAATTCAAGCTGAAGAGAAGTATCGCGGGATATTTGAAAATGCTCTAGAAGGTATTTTTCAGACGACGCCGGACGGACAGTTTATCAGTGCGAATCCTGCTCTGGCGGAAATTTACGGCTACGATTCCGCGTCAGAATTAATAGAAAGTATTAATGATATTCAGCAGCAATTGTACGTGGAACCGAACCGCCGTCAAGAGTTTCTGGCGCTGATGAAACAGCACGGTACTCTGTGTGAGTTTGAGTCTCAGGTTTACTGTCGAGATGGCAGAATTATCTGGGTTTCTGAGTATGCGCGCACAGTTTATGATGCTAACGGTGAAGTGCTTTACTATCAGGGTTTTGCTAAGGATATTAGTTTGCAAAGACAGGTGGAAGTGGAACGAATCCGGTTTACTAATGATTTAGAAAAAGCTTTGGCAGCCGAAGAAAAGTTAAATGAGGCACTGTCAGAAAACGAAAGCCGATTGACTCAATTCCTGGAAGCGATGCCTGTGGGAATATTTGTTGTGGATGGTAATGGTAAACCTTTTTACATGAATTCTTGGGGCGAAAGGATACTAGCCCAAGGTTTAATTTTTGATGGGGATACTAACCAATTTCCTGAAGCTTATCATTTTTACGACGCTGGAACTAATCAATTGTACCCGAGGGATAGCCAACCGATTGTTCGGGCGTTGCGGGGAGAATTTGTGCGTATGGACGATCTAGAAATTCGTGGGTCGGATCGGATTGTGCCGATCGAGGTTTGGGCGAGTCCAATCTACGACGAACGGAAAAACATAGTTTACGCGATCGCCGCTTTTCAAGATATCACGGAACGTCTAGAGGTAGAAACCGAGCGCCGCCAATTCACAGACGATTTGGAAAAAGCTTTAGCAGCGGAAGAAAAATTAACAGATGCTTACGGGCGGTTTGTACCGCACGAATTTCTCCACTTTCTGGGATATGAAAGTATTCTGGAAGTGAAATTAGGCGATCAGGTGCAGAAAGAAATGTCCGTGCTGTTTTCAGATATTCGCGATTTCACTTCTCTTTCTGAAACGATGAATCCCGAAGAAAATTTTCAATTTATTAATGCTTATTTGTCGCGGATGGAACCGGCAATTACTGGGAATTTGGGTTTTATTGATAAATACATTGGCGATGCGATTATGGCGCTGTTTGATGGCAGTGCGGACGATGCTGTGAAAGCTGGAATTGCTATGCTACAACAGCTTAACGAGTATAATATTAGTCGCAATCGACCCGATCGCCCGCCGCTGCAAATTGGCATTGGCATCAATACGGGTTCTTTGATGTTAGGCACGGTGGGGGGCCAAAGTCGGATGGACAGCACGGTGATCAGCGATGCGGTAAACTTAGCCTCCCGCGTGGAAAGTTTGACGAAAGAGTATGGAGTTTCGATGTTAATTACTCACAATACTTTTATACACTTGAACGATATTTATGATTTGAGGTTGATCGATCGCGTATCAGTTAAAGGCAAATCGCGAACTGTAACAGTTTATGAAGTATTTGCGGCCGATCCGCCAGAGTTACGACAGAAAAAGTTAGAGACAAAGACAATCTTTGAGCAAGCTTTGGTACTCTACAATAGTGACAAGTGTGGCGAAGCTATAAGATTGTTTTCGGCCTGTTTGGAAATCAATCCTAATGATAAGGTAGCTCAAATTTATATGCAGCGGTGTCTGAAAGGAGCGATCGCTCCTGCATAATACCATTTGAGAGTGGAGATTTGAGAATTGGGAATGACTTATGCCATAAGGGTTGGGATTTTGCCTACAGTTGTATTCTTTTTGGAAACTGGTATAATCATTGTTTAGACAGGCAGAGAAACGCAAACTATTGTTTCTTGCTGCGGTACACTTTCTATTTTAAATTCTCCTCCGTGCAATTCTACAAGGCGTTGAACAATAGCCAGACCTAATCCCAAACCTGCTTGTTGATAAAGTTTGCGATCGAACTGCCTGTAAGCTTCTAGCTGTGCAATCTGATCGGTAGTCATGCCGCGGCCTTGGTCTTTGACAGACAGAATAAAAGTCTTATCTTTCACTAAAGTGCTTAATAAAACTGGCGTTCCTTCTAAAGAAAATTTGAAGGCATTGTCCAACAGTTCTTCAACAATTTTTGCGAGTCTGACAGAATCAATAGCTACCGACGAATCTTGCAAGTTTAATTGTAAATCGTCGGTTCTATTCGCGTGTTTTGCTTGCTGCCGCGCTTTTTGACTCAGCAAAGATTTTACACAGCTAAATTCGCTGTTTCGCATCTCCTTCAGCAGTTCGGGATTTGTGGCTGCTATCTCCAGTTCTGCATACAGCAAAAAGTTCTGAATCAGTCGATACAAGCGATGACCGGAAGTTTGAATTTGACCGATCATCTCTAAGATATCTGATTCCTCTAATACCTTATATTCTGACAGAATCAGCTCAGAAAAACCCAGAATTGCATTCAAAGGAGTCCGCAACTCGTGGGGCAGCGACATACTAATATTAGTGCGTAATTCGTCTAGCGTCTTTTGAGATTGTCGGCTAATTGTTTTTTGTTTTTCAAGTCTAATAGCAATGGCATTTAGCAGTTCTTGCGGCGTACACGGCTTAGTAATGTAATCGTCAGCTCCCAGTTCCATGCCCGTGCGAACGTCAACTTTATCGGCTTTGGCTGTGAGGAAAATAAACGGAATTGTGGCAGTCAAGGGTTCGGAGCGCAAAGCTTTGATAACGCCGTGACCGTCTACTTCCGGCATCATCATGTCGCACAAAATTAAATCCGGGATTTGTTCGATCGCCAATTTGATGCCGACTTTGCCGTTAATCGCTCCTATTCCTTCAAAATTCTCGGCTTCTAGCAACTCTAAAATATTCTCTCTAATCGCTTCTTCGTCTTCTATTACCAAAATCTTAACCACGGTGATAGCTCCTTTTAGTCAGTAGTTTGTTGGAAAATTCTGGGTTCCTAAACTTAATAAGTTTGTTTGTTTGGCGCTTAATTAATCGTTAAATAGCGGATATGTATAGTTGATAATTCAGTTGTTATTGACTCGGAGGGCAAATTAGAGGCAAGGTAATAGTGAAAGTTGTGCCTTTTCCTTCTTGACTGTCGATCGCAAGTTGGCCGCCGTGAAGTTCCACAGCCCTCTTCACAATTGCTAAACCGAGACCTGTTCCCGAAATAGTGCCGACATTTGGAGCTCGGTAAAAAGTTTCTAATATCCGCTCTCGATCGGCTTGGGGAATACCGATGCCCTGGTCTTGAACTTGGAAAACAGCTTCTTTGTTTTGACAGTTGAGGTGCAAGGAAACTGTACTGCCGGCGGGGGAATATTTGATGGCATTTGAGAGGACATTTCCCAAGATTTGCTGCAGCAGTTTTTCATCCATTTGAGCCTCGCAGTTGTCGCCTTCATATTGAAAGGCGATCGGGTGTTGGTTGCTGTCGTTGAGCTGCTGCTCTTCTACCAGTTGACGGCAAAATTTTTCAAGGTTTAAGGAAACCGGTTGAAACTGCAAGGTATTGGCTTCGATTTTGCCAATTACGAGGATATCTTCTAATAACTCTGTCATGCGTTTAATTGCTAATTGAATCCGCACAAAATGAGTAGATTTTTTATCTTGGGGCCACTGAGAACTGTAATCTTGCAGCAATCCAGCGGAAAATTGGATGGTTGTCAAAGGTGTGCGAAACTCGTGGGAAACCATTGTGACAAATTTAGCTCGCAGTTGTGAAAGTTCCTTTTCTCGTGCGAGGGCTTTGAGAATTTCCGCTTCTGCTCGTTTGCGATCGCTAATGTCACGGGCTTCCGCAATCAGCAGCAAAACTTGTCCTGTTTCATTTTTAACAGGTTTCAGTGAGAAATCAACTGTCATAATTTGGCCACTTTTGCCTAACAAGTCGATTTCGCTGCGGAAAAACTCGCCGCGACTTGCTTGGCCGATCGCGCATTGCAATTGTTCGGAAACCTGTGGCGACTGGGCCCAAATCGCCATATCCCAAATCGGGCGGCCCACAATACCCTCCGATCGCAATCCGGCAAAATCGAGGGCTGTCTCGTTCACTTCCAGCACAATTCCTTCGGGAGTCAGCAGCTTGGTTAGCTGAAACGATGAGTCAAAAATCGCCCGAAAGCGGCGCTCGCTTTCCCGCAGCATTTGAAATGTTTGAGAACGTTCGATCGCATAGCGGATCGTCCGCACTAATAATTGAGTAGTAATTTGACCTTTAACAATATAGTCTTGAGCTCCCAAGCGAACTGATTCTAGGGCGATCGCCTCATCGTCCAAGCCTGTCATTACCACCATTGGCACATCAGGAGCAACTTCTCGCAGGCGAGTTAGCGTTTCCAAACCGCGGCTGTCGGGCAAAGAAAGGTCGAGCAAAACTACATCAAAGGGTTGTTTGCACAGTTGTGCGATCGCCTCATGGAGGAACTCAACAGACACCAGTTCCCACTCGACGCCCACAGATACTTCTAACAGTTCTGCAAGCAAATCAGCATCAGCCGGATTGTCTTCTACTAACAGAATTTTAATCCACATAGCTTAGACGTTTTTGACTGTAAAAATTTTACTCTACCCATCTTAGGTTAAACTTTTTGGCTTTCCCTTGCCATTTTCAACTTGAAAATTATTATTTGGGAACTGTCACCACAACCAGCCACCAATCCTTAATCCATCTCACCAGCTTAGCGACTTGACTAAAATCCATAAGCTTAGCGATGTAGCACCGGGCTGACAGGGCATAAAACTTGACCATCTCTTCATCGGCTGCTGAGGTTGTCATAATTACCACCGGAATCATTTTTAACTTGAGGACTGAGTTAATTTATATCAATATGTACAACCATTTTTTTTAGGCAAAATCAAGTTAAGCAGAATTAAATTAGACCGAGAAGGTGAACCGAAAAGCCTGCTTTATTCAATAAATTTATTGCTTATAGCATATTTTATACTATTTGCCAAGTGTTAAAAAGTGGCTTGTCGCCAGCTTTTATAAAGTTTATTCAGCATCGCTGAGCGTATCATCCACCAGCCGAATTTCCATAGGTTGAAAACTTTTATAGCGTGCATAAGCAAAGCATCTGTTCGTTTAATTTAGAGGAAGTTTGACGACTGCCAGCCAGAATTCCTCAATTAACCTGACTACTTTAGTAAATTCTACGAAGTCTACTGGTTTTGTTATGTAACAGTTGGCGTGGAGGGAGTATGACTTAAAAATATCTTCTGGAGCTGCTGAAGTGCTGAGAATCACTACAGGAATTAATTTTAACTTTGGATCAGTTTTAATTTCTTCTAGCACTTCTATACCGCTTTTTTTCGGTAGATGCAAATCGAGCAAAATCAAATCGGGACGAGGTACCCTGAGATAGGGTTCTTTTTGGCGCAAAAACTTGATTGCTTCGACTCCATCCTCCACAAAATGCAAGTTATTCAATATTTTACCCTGACTGAGGACTTCTATTGCCAAATCGGCATCGCTGGGAGAATCCTCAATCAGCAGAATCTCTATAGGTCTAACAGTGCTTCGATCGCTCATAACCGGCGTATCCTTTAAAGTATAAAAACAAAATTGAACTTTGAGGCTTCAGATACTAATTATAGGAATAGTGAAGTAAAAATTCGCTCCTTTTCCCTCCTGAGATTCCACCCATATCCGACCGCCGTGGCGTTCAACAATGCGCTTGCACATCGCCAAACCTATACCAGTACCGGAATATTGGCGGCGGGAGTGCAGGCGCGCAAAAATGATAAAAATGCGATCGGCATACTGCGGATCGATGCCAATGCCGTTATCGCGGACACTGAACACCCATTCGCTCTCTTGCCTGCAGGCAGCGATATGAATCAACGGGATATCTTGGCGACAAAATTTGATGCTGTTGGCGAGCAAATTTTGGAATAATTGCACCAGTTGAAATTCATCCGCCATCACGGTTGGCATCGCGTCGCAGGTGATTACAGCTTTTGTTTCCGCGATCGCAATTTGCAAATTGCACATAGCTTGCTTAACCACAGCGTTGCAGTCCGCCTGCTCAAACTCCTGACCCCTCGTTCCCAGGCGCGAATACGCCAACAAATCGTTAATTAACTGCTGCATTCTGGTGGCGCCATCGACAATATAATGAATATACTTATCTGCGCGATCGTCCAAATTTCCTTGATAGCGCTGGGCAAGCAATTGAGTGTAACTGGTAACGGCTCGGAGCGGTTCTTGCAAATCGTGGGAAGCCACATAAGCAAATTGTTCTAATTCCTCGTTGGAACGCTTCAAATCTTCTGTAAGTTGCAGCATTTGGTGCTCTGCTTCTTTGCGGCCTGTAATGTTGTAAACCAAGGCGCAACAAGACAGCAAATTCCCCTGGGAGTCCATGACGGGACTGGTAGACATATCAGTCCAAATATCTTTGCCGTCCTTGGTTTTGAATTTAAATTCGTGTTGTTCACCAATACCTTGCTTGCGCCGCTCGATATTTTCAATAGCTTGTGGTTTGTCCCGTTCGTCCATGAAATCAAAAAGCGACCGCCCGAACATTTCTAATTCACTATAACCTAGCATTCGCGCCATTGCGTGGTTTACGTAAGTCGTGAGGCTATTTCTGTCAATTACCCAAATACCTTCTTCTGCTAATTCAACTATTTGCCTGTACTTGAATTCGCTTTCTAGCAAAGCAGTTTCAGTTAGTTTCCGCTCAGTAATATCTTTCATAAAACAGTGGTGACCGTTAAATATCCCTTGTGCGTCGCAAGCTTTTACCATCGTTAATTGCTTATAAAAAAACGAGCGATTTTTTCGGACTCCTCTAGCTTCAACTTCTACTTTGCCAGAAATTAGCATTTCCTGATAAGCTGAGAGCATCATCTCAACATCGCCCGGATGTACGGTGCTCTGCCATTCCATGCCAAGCATTTGTTCCGGTTCGTAACCGCATTTATGAGCGTAAGCTCGGTTAACCTTCACGTAGCGCCCCTCAATATCCAGTCGCGAAATGCCTTCCACCGCATTTTGCA
Source organism: Microcoleus sp. K5-D4 (assembly GCF_036704575.1). Lineage (NCBI taxonomy): Bacteria > Bacillati > Cyanobacteriota > Cyanophyceae > Oscillatoriales > Microcoleaceae > Microcoleus > Microcoleus sp. K5-D4. Next base: position 26,723 of record NZ_JAUBSD010000058.1, on the reverse strand, counting down.
TGGCACTGGTTAGGTCACGCAGCTCTTTTTCAGCTTGTTTGCGATCGCTAATATCCTGACCGATACCCAAAAAACCGTTAATATTTCCGCTACTATCAAATAAGGCAGTCACCGAAAGCAGTACCGGAAACCGCGAACCATCTTTGCGAATGTAAGTCCATTCATTTTCGTCCGCGATTTCCCGGCACGGCAAGGCAAATAATACTTGAATTCCCGGCTCTATTTTCACTCCCAATTCTTGAGAAAGAACTTCAGCTCTTTGAGCGACCTCCAGAGGATCGTGAATTATTGCTAGCGTTACTTTCCCGACTACTTCTTCTAGCGAATAACCTAAGAGTTCCTCTGCCGCCCGATTAAATGTTTTAATTGTACCGTCGGGATCTGTAGAAATAATTGTGTAGTTAGCGCTATTAAGAATTGCATTTTGCAGTTGCGTCAATTCCAACAAAGTGAGTGCAATTTTTTCGCGGTAAGCTATTTCTTTTTGCAATTGGTGGTTAGAAATTTCGATTTGAGCAGTGCGCTCAGCAACTCGATGCTCCAGAGTTTCATTGAGCCGTCGATTTTCCTCTTCTATCTGCTTGCGTTCTGTAATATCAGTAATAGTACACACATAACTTTTAACCTCCCCATTTTCTCCGATTTTACCGACAGATTGACCGAATACCCAACTGATTTGAGTGTGATGAATGCCTTGAAAGCGGTACTCAGATTTAAACGGCAATTTCTCCTGCGCGGCGCTATACCATTCAGAAAAAACCCGATCGCGGTCGTCTGGGTGAATGCCTTGCAACCACCCTTTGCCCAAAGCTTCATCACAGGTTATTCCCGAAATTTGACACCAGCGCTCGTTGACATACAAGCAATCTCCTCCAGCATCTGCATAAAATATTCCTACCGGCGAAGCTTCAGTTAAAGTTTGATAGCGAGCTTCCGTTTCTCGGCGTTCAATTATTTCTTTTTGCAGTATTAAATCGATCATCCCTAATTGAGTTGGACTCAGCAGAGTTAATGCTTGGGGAACGAAAGGAATTAATGCAAAAGCGGTGTAACCAGAAATCGCGGCGGTAATAATTTTTAGAATGCCAGAAGCCCAATAAACAGGATGCCAGAGCGTCCAAACTTCCATTATATGAGTAGAGCCACAGGAGATAATAAAGGCTGCACACAGCCAAAAGATATTGCGAAAGGGTAAGTCTTTTCGCTGAACGATAAAATAAATTAGGGATAGCGGTATTGAATAGTAGGCCAGGGCAATTATAGAGTCTGACACTATGTGGAGCGCGACTAGCTCTCGCTGCCAAAGGTAACAGTAGCCTTGAGGAATATAATTCCAGGTGAATAACAACTGATTTAAAAAATTCCAAATCATCATAAATGGAATGGGTAATCGAGAATTAGTAATTGGTAAGCGGGAATTGGTAATTGGTGATTTAACCCAATGACTTATAACCTATCTCAAATTTTTGAAAGATACAGTCTTGAACGCACCGGGGGCTAAAAACCCGGTTTCTGGTTAGATGCCTCGTTGCCAAACCGAATATTGTCGTAGAAACTGGTTTTTCTTCCGTAACTCTTAATATAGCAATTCTTAATGATTCGCGAGTTCTAGCGAGCTCTAGGTTGGGTAGAACGAAGTGAAACCCAATATTCCTATTTTAGATTTTAGATTTTAGCTTTTCCTTCCTTCTTTCTTATCTTCTAGATAACTAAAGCCTTCTCTCCTAGATAACTAAAGCCTTCTTCCATCTATCTGTTACATCTGTTACATCCGAAGAAAGCTAATCCGTTGCCGAACTTCCTTCGGCTATAAAAAATGGGGCGAGCTCGAAGCCCGCCCCACCAAAATTTATGCTGCTGCTATTAACCCAACAGCGCCTGAGCCTTAGCTACCACATTATCAACGGTGTAGCCAAACTTTTCTAAAGCAACGGGGCCCGGTGCAGAAGCGCCGAATCTGTCAATACTGAGGCTATCGCCTTCAGAACCCAAATAACGTCCCCAGCCGAAGCTAGAACCTGCTTCAACTGCCAACCGCTTAGTAACAGCTTTCGGCAGTACAGATTCACGGTAAGCGGCATCTTGTAAGTCAAACAATTCCCAGCAAGGCATCGAAACTACGCGCACTTTATTACCTGCGGCGCGCAATTTTTCAGCCGCATCAACGCAGAGGTAGGTTTCGCCACCGGTGCCGATTAAAATGATGTCAGGAGTGCCGCCGTCGTCGGACAAAATGTAAGCGCCTTTGGCTGTTCCTTCGATCGAGCTTCCAGCCAAGTTAGGCAAGTTTTGGCGCGACAAAGCCATTAAAGTTGGGCGGGTGCGGCTTTCAACTGCCACTTTGTAAGCGCCGGATGTTTCATTACCATCCGCAGGGCGCATTACCAACAAATCGGGAATTACTCGCAGAGAAGCGATGGTTTCCACGGGTTGGTGAGTGGGGCCGTCTTCGCCCAAGGCTACGGAGTCGTGAGTCATTACATAAATAACTCCAGCTTCCGAGAGTGCAGAGAGGCGAATTGCTCCCCGCATATAGTCAGCAAATACCAAGAAAGTAGCGCAGTAAGGAATTAAACCGCCGTGCAGAAGCATACCGTTGGCGATCGCACCCATGCCGTGTTCCCGCACACCAAAGCGCAGGTTACGTCCTTCGTACTGACCTTTTTGGAAGTCTTTTTCACCCTTGAGCAAAGTCATGTTAGAAGATGCCAAGTCAGCGGAACCGCCGATCAGTTCAGGTAACACACTTGCCAAAGCATTCAAACATTTTCCAGAATGATTCCGAGTCGAATCGGCCTTATCTTCTGCCTTGTATGTCGGCAAAACTTTATCCCAACCTTCAGGAAGTTTACCGGCAACTGTGCGCTCATATTCTGCTGCTTCTGCAGGATATGCTGCTTTATAAGCATCAAAAGCTTTCTGCCATTCTTGCTCAGATTGAGCGCCACGTTCGACTGCTTTGCGGAAGTGTGACAAAGCATCATCAGGAATCTCAAACGGTGCGTGTTCCCACTTCAAGAAATCGCGAGTTGCTTGCACTTCATCGCTACCCAAAGCAGCGCCGTGAGCACTGTAAGAATTGCGCTTGTTGGGAGAACCGTAACCAATGATGGTACGGACTTTAATCATGGACGGTTTGTCCGTGACTTTTTTGGCTTCTTCAATAGCTTTGTGAACTGCTTCTAGGTTAGTATCTTCGTCTAGAGCGGTATTGTCTACTGTAATAACGTGCCAATTGTAAGCTTCAAAACGCTTGCCGACATCTTCAGTAAAGGCCAAGCTTGTGTCGCCTTCAATAGAAATGTGATTGTCATCGTACAAGGCAATTAATTTGCCGAGTCCGAGGTGTCCGGCCAAAGAACAAGCTTCGCCAGAAACGCCTTCCATGTGGCAGCCGTCACCCATGATGACATAGGTGTAGTGGTCAACAATTTTGTGGTCGGGCTTGTTAAACTTAGCAGCGAGGTGAGCTTCTGCCATTGCTAAACCGACGGCATTAGCAATTCCTTGTCCCAGGGGGCCGGTGGTAACTTCTACGCCTTCGGTGACGAAGTTTTCGGGGTGTCCGGGGGTTTTGGATTCCCACTGACGAAATTGCTTGATGTCGTCGAGGGTGACGCTATCGTAGCCGGTCAAGTACATGAGGGCGTACTGTAGCATACAGCCGTGGCCGGCGGAGAGGACGAAGCGATCGCGATTAAACCACTTGGGGTTTTTGGGGTTGAACCGCATGAACCGATCCCACAGCACAAAAGCCATAGGGGCAGCGCCCATCGGCAGTCCCGGGTGTCCTGATTTTGCTTTTTCTACCGCATCGATGGCCAAAAAGCGGATAGAGTTGATGCAGAGTTCTTCGAGTGATTGGGTTGCAACAGCCATAATTCTGGTTTTTATACGTTAAGAGAGAGTGTGTGTGGTCGATTCTGACAGAGGTGCGATGAGCCGAGTTCGATCGCTCGCGTTTCTGCTGTTCAGTTTCTGTGGAACTGCCGTGAGGCTGCACTACATATCATCTCACCTGTTGCGATCGACAGACAACTTAATTTTTTAATGTTTCGGTCGCTTTGTGCAGTCAATCGTAAATTCTTATCGGAGATATTTCTGGGGCGAGTGCGACTCTGTGCGATCGGGCTACGAGAGGGTGTAACTTATTATTTGGCAAATTGGCTCTCAAAACCCCCCTGTTATGATAGAGTTTGGTGTTTCTGACATCTTGCAGCTTTGTCACGAACAGGCAAGATGCCTGTTCCACAAAGAGTGAATTTTCTTGTGGGGCGTTGCTCAAAGCAACGCCCGATCGCACGATCGCCAGAATAGTGCAAGATGTCAGATATTTGTAATTTTAATCAGGCAATAACTAATGACTCTCAGTGAAGCCGAAGTCCGCAGTCAAAAAGTAGACGAACTGCGATCGCAAGGCATAGAACCTTATCCCAGTGAATCCTACGCGCGATCGCACACAGCCCAACAAGTTCGCGAAATATTTAGTCAGCCGGGAAAAGAACTCGCAAACGGAGAAAGTGACCCCGAAGAAATTCCCCTGCGATTAGCCGGCCGCATCACTTCCAAGCGAGACAGCGGCAAAATTGGTTTCATCGATTTAAAAGACGCCACAGACAAAATTCAACTCAAAATCGAGAAAGCAATCGTCACCGGCGAAGTCGGTTTGAGCTTTGAACAAATTAAAAAATTGCTCGATGTCGGCGATTTTGTCGGCGTCGAAGGTATCGGCTGCCGCACCCCCAGGGGAGAACTTTCTATTTTAGTGAGGGAATTAAAGCTTTTATCAAAAGCTACCATTCAATTTCCCGATTCTTATTATGGAATTAACGACCCCGAAGTTTGCCGCCGTCACCGCGAAATGGATTTGGCAAGCAACCAAGATGCGCTCAACCGTTTTATGCTTCGCAGCCGCATCGTTCAAAGCATCCGTTCCTATCTGTGGCAAGCCAATTTTTACGAAATAGAAACACCAACACTGCAAGCTATTTATGGCGGTGCTGCTGCTAAGCCCTTCATCACTCACCATAATGCTTTGGAAGTGGATTTATATTTGCGAGTGGCTCCCGAATTATTCTTAAAAAGAGCAATTTGCGGCGGTTTCGAGCGAGTATTTGAACTAGGGAAAGCATTTAGAAATGAGGGAATTGACAGCACCCACAATCCAGAGTTTACCTCTTTAGAGGTTTACCAAGCTTATGCCGATGTTTTCGACATTTTAACAGTTGTCGAAGACGTGATATGTTTCGCAGCGACGGCGGTATTTGGGGATGTCAAGGAAATTGAAAATCAGGGGGAAACGATTAGTTTAGAACGCAAGTTCGACTACAGCGAAAAATATCCGGGTTTCAGCGGCAAACACTGGCAAGTGAAAACGATGGTAGAAGCTGTCAGAGACGAGTTTGGGCTGGATTTTGACAGTTTGGACTTGGAAAGTGCGATCGAATCTGCAAGCAAACTCGAACTGCACCTGTCTAAGTTAGAACAACAGAGTTTAGGCTACGTGCTGTATGCAGTTTTTGACAAATTAGTTGTTCCCAAACTAATTCAACCTACCTTCATCATCGACTATCCTGTCGAAGTCAGTCCCTTAGCAAAAGGACATCGCAGCAAGCCGGGATTTGTAGAACGTTTCGAGCTATTTATCAACGGTACAGAATACTCGAACGGCTTCTCAGAATTGAACGATCCGAAAGAGCAAAGAAAGCGGTTTGAGGAACAGTTAGCACAGAAAAATGCGGGCGATGATGAAGCGCATCCAATGGATGAAGATTTTATTCAAGCGCTATCTTTGGGGATGCCTAACTGTGCCGGAATGGGCATCGGCGTAGACAGATTGGTGATGCTTTTAACTAATACTCAAAGCATCCGCGATGCGGTGATGTTCCCGACAATGCGGCCGGTCAAAGATTGATTGGAGTAGCTTTTTTAACCGCAGATTTCGGCGGATTAACACAGATAAACGCCGATGAAATTACATCGGCGTTTATCTGCGTTTATCTGCGGTTAAAAAAACATTTTTTATATCATCGCATAAACGAACCGACAACACCGTTCATATCTTCAGCCAAAGGATTTCCCAAAGCCTTAAACTTCCACTCGCCGCCTTCTCGATAAACTTCTCCCATCAACATATTTAATTTTCCTTCATAAGATGGGTCATTAGACAAGCGATAGCGAGCGATTTCTTTCCCGGCGGCATCTACAGCTCTCACAAAAGCATTTTCTACCAGGCCGAAATGCTGTTTTCTCTCTTTTCCATCGTAAATATTTACGCCCAAAATAATTTTGTGATATTCGGCTGGCAAAGAGTTCAATTTCACCAATATTTGTTCGTCGTCTCCGTCTCCAGCCCCCGTGAGATTGTCGCCTGAGTGAACAACTGTTTTGTCCTTTGACTCCAAATGAGAGTAATAAATTACATCCTCTTTGTAGTTCTTTATTTTGCCATTTTCTCCCAGCAGCAGAGCGTAGGAATCTAAGTCAAAATTTGCACCGCTGCTGCGGCCGAAAAGACCTTGTTTAGATTTCGCTACATCCCAGCCCAAAGCCATTGTTAGTCTGGACAAGTCGTATTCGCTTTTGCTGAGAACGATCGATTGTCCTTTTGTCAAGTTGATAGCCATAGTTTTGTGATTCTGTAAGGTTTATTTTGAAGTTGAATGATTGCCCTAAGCTAGCATTTTGTTGGCCGGCAAAAGCTGTTTCTAGGGTAAGAGATTTTTGATTCGTGCTGATTTTACCCAATGTGGATATTCTGCTGTCAACAAATCGTATAATTCCTCATCGGCAATATGTTCCGGGTCTTCTAAACTGAAGAAATCGGCGTTGTCTAGGTAGCCATGGCCCATTTGGTCAAGCTGCTCTAAAAAGCTAAAATCGCTCGCTACGGCTCTTGCTAACCACCCTCGAACTCCCTTACTTTTGACATCTTTCTGCGACTTGCCGATCGCCATAAACTGCCAAAATATCGGTTCGTGGGACGACCATTGTAGCTGCTGCTTGCTTTCCGACTCGTCCGCAGTTTCTCCATCCGTTACAAACATGACGTAGACAGGTCGATCTGCTTTAATAGCTGCGTAGCGCCTGCTACCGCGAGCGTCAGGAAAATAGAAGTTTCTAATTTCCTTCATCACTTTACCGTAGTAAGTACCTGGTTCTAAAGGATACTGTTGCAGTATATGGTGGATGAAATTTGAGAAATTGTCGATCGACATTTCACCGGGATTGTGGGGGTTGACCCCAAACAGAAATATGTCGATCGATCCGTTGTCATCAAACCGACATCCCAAAGCCAAAATCTTCTCTGCCAAACGCTGAATTTTTCCTGAACTGTACAGCGAAGACATGGAACCAGAAATATCGAGGCAAAGCGCTACTTGAGCATTGTGATTTGTTAAATTTGCTTTCTTGAGCGAGATATCTGCTTTCTTCGCGAGATTGAAAATGTGCGGCGCTTTCTCCTCAAGCTTTTTGTCTAATGCTATAGCTTTCTGACTTTTGTGGCTATCTTCAATAACTGGTAATTTAGGCAGTTCTACTGTACGTTGTGCTGGCTTTTCTTGCTGTTGAATCTCTGAATGATACTTGTCAACAAAACTCTGCAACCCTGCTTTATATCCTTGTCCTACGGCCTGAAATCTCCAAGCTGCATCTTTTTTATACAACCGTCCGAACTCGACTGCTGTTTCTTCAGAAAAACCTTCTGTTAAATCATACCGGGCTAGTTCGCTGTCGGTTTCGCGATCGTACAATCGGATAAAAGCATTACTGATTTGGCTGAAATTTTGATGTTTAGCGTGTCCGTCGTGAATCGTGACCACAAAAACCATTTCCTCAACAGCAGCCGTTACCTTTTCTAAGTCTACATAAATTGTCTCGTCATCGCCTTGAGTTTGACCAGTTTGATTATCTCCCGAATGGGCGATCGCTCCGTCCGGCGACTGCGAGTTATTGTAAAATACAAAGTATCTTTCATCGGGAATTTTGCCATCAGAACCTAATGCAAAAACCGAGGCATCGATATCGCAGCTTTGCTGGTTTGAGTCCGAGAAATTTAGTTCAGTTGCTATTTCCCAACCCAGCGCGATCGCAACTTTTGTTAAACTTGGAGATGTTTTAGAAAGATTAAATCTTTCGCCTTTCTTTAATTGAATTCCCATCTGGTTTATCACCTCATGAGTCTGGCTTAAAATCGAGGGAAACATTCCTACTTCCGAATTTTCCCTCGATTTATTTAGCTAGTAGCGATCGCCCTTTTATCCGGCATACTTGTCTACAAAGCTTTGCAAGCCGGAATTGTAGCCTTGTCCTACAGCTTGGAACCTCCACTCACCGTCTTTCTTGTAAAGCCTGCCAAACTCTACCGCTGTCTCCCTAGAAAAATCCTCGTCCAAATCGTACTTAGTTACCTCTGTGTTAGTAGTAGTGTCGTAAATCCTAATAAAAGCATTCCGCACTTGACCAAAGTTTTGCCTTCTCGATTCTGCTTCGTGGATAGTCACCACAAACACAATTTCTTGCACTGCCGGATCGACTTTGGTTAAATCGACTGTAACGGTTTCATCATCGCCAAATCCTTCTCCGGTTCGGCTATCTCCCAGATGTATTACAGAAGTGTCCGGCGACTCCTTGTTGTTGTAGAAAACAAAGTATTTTTCGCCGGGAATTTTGCCAGTAGCCCCCAACATAAACACGGAAGCATCTAAGTCAAATGCTGCTCCGGTATCTGTAGCATTGATATCCCATCCCAAACCAATCCCGGCATTTTTTAGCCCCGGTGCTTCTTTAGAGAGATTGATTCTCCCGCCTTTTTCCAAATTGATAGACATTCGCCCTCCTATTCACAACATCACTGGCGTTACTACTAGCAATTATATCAAGTGTTATAGTAAGTTGACAATTTGCTTTTGGTACTCGTCCTCTGTGATTAGTTCGTGGGTATTTTCCACTCTGTCTAAAAACACGATTCCATCTAAATGGTCGTGTTCGTGTTGAAAAATTCGGGCCACAAAGTCTGTCAATTCTTGTCGGTGGAGTTTGCCGTCTCTACTGGTGTATTCTATCTCGATCGCCCTACTTCTGGGCACCAATCCCCGAATCCCCGGAATGCTCAAACAGCCTTCCCAGTCTTTGACTGTCTCTGTTGATGCAGCCACAATCCGGGGATTAATCATCGCTGTGGGCTCCATGTTGGGTGCTTGGGGATAGCGCAGGTTGGGGCGCGATGCGACGATGAACAGGCGATCGGACTGAGCCGCTTGAGGGGCGGCAATCCCCACTCCGTTTGCCTGCTGTACGGTAAATATTAAGCTGTCAATCAACTGTTGGATGCGATCGTCCTTAATATTCTCGACAACTTGCGACTGGCGGCGCAGTACGGGATTTCCTAATTGAGAAATTTGCAAGATTTCTGCCATATTAATTAGTCATTGGTAATTGGTAATTGGTAATAACCATCAACTGTCAACTGTCAACTGTCAACCGTCAACAGATTATCCAACTTTTTGAACCGGCAAACTCCCCGGTTTAACAGTCAAATTAACTATTTGCCCGTTACGGTTAATTTCCATTTGCAACAGCCCGCCCACCTTAGCATTTTGCACGAACTCCTGAACAGCTTCCGACTGAATAATCGGCTGATTATTAATTTTTTGAATCACATCTCCAGCCCGCAAACCGGCTGCTGCTGCGGGAGAATTAGGAACAACGCTAACAATAGCCACACCCCGATCGACTGCAACTCGCAGGCTGCTGTTAGCGTTGCTGTTAATTTGCTCCTTAACCTCTGGATTCAGCGTCGCCATTTCAATTCCCAAATAAGCGTGTTCGACTTTCCCCGTCGAAATCAGTTCCTTCGCCACCTGTTGCGCCGCCTGAATGGGAATCGCAAACCCCAATCCTTGAGCACCTTGAATAATCGCCGTATTCATGCCAATAACTTGGCCCGAAGCATTCAGCAGCGGGCCGCCGGAATTCCCCGGATTAATTGCAGCGTCTGTTTGAATAAAACCGATCCGCTTGTCGGGTACGCCCACATCTGAGCTCGATCGCCCCGTAGCGCTAATAATTCCCGCAGTTACGGAATTGTCCAAACCCAAAGGATTGCCAATGGCGATCGCCCATTCCCCAGGCAACAGCTTATCCGAATTGCCGATCGCCACTACAGGCACATTATTCGCCTCAATCTTCACCACAGCCACATCCGTCACCTTATCAGCCCCCAACACCTGCCCCTGAAAGCTGCGGCCGTCCTTGAGAGTTACATTTACCGTATCGGCTCCCTCTACAACGTGAGCGTTAGTGAGAATCAGGCCGTCGGCACCGATGACAAAACCCGAACCAGTACCCCGTTCGATCCCGCCCCGGCCCCCCGAATTCGGTTCTCTGCCAAAAAAATCTTCCGGCGACAGCCCTCTATTTCCCGGTTTCACCCGGCGCGAAGCATCGATCCGAACCACTGCCGGGCCAACTTTTGCCACCGCAGCCACAATAAAATTCACATTAGCCGCGTCGCCTGACAAGGAAACCGGCGGCAAGACTTTGCTAACTCGATCCTTTTCCTTTGTATTAGGAGGCAGTTGCAATTTCGGTTCCAGCGCCCTTTGTCCCGAATCGCCAGAATTTCCACGAAATTGAGAAACCGTCAGACGATCGCCCAACATGGCGGCCCCGGCTCCCGTTACCAGCAGCAATATGTAAATTGCCGGTTGCTTCCAAAATTTGCCAGTAGAACTCTTCATGGCCATGTTTTAAGGCTTTCCTGCCAAATCTAAATATTTGCTGAACAGCTCCCCGATACCTGGTTTGGGCTGCAGAGCCGCCAAATTTTTGGGCGATGGCGTCCCGCCCCGCAAGCTACGGCAGACTCCCTTAAACTTTAACATCTGAGGACTAAACTCTCTAGAGTAGAATTAATATCTTGAATGCCGATCGGCAGAGGTGAGCAGTGGACATTCCCCTCGAAAGTCTGTGGAATCAGATACTTGAACGTCTCCAGGTACAACTGAGCAGACCTAGCTTTGAGACGTGGATCAAAACTGCCCGCGCCGAACAACTCGAAAATAACTGTTTGATCGTCAGCGCCCCCAACCCCTTTGCTCGCAATTGGTTGCAAAAATATTACAGAGAAATCCTTGCCGATGCAGTGTACGAAATTCTCGGCTATCCCGTAGACATTTACTTGACAATTGCTGGGGGCAACGAAACAGGTGGCAGCAGTGACTCAGCCATGATTTGGCCTTCCCCCATCGCCGCCGATGTCCCCGAAAGCCACTCGCTTCACCCCCCCAAACCCGCCAATTTAAACCCGAAATACCTATTTTCCCGCTTTGTCGTCGGTTCCAACAACCGCATGGCTCACGCGGCCTCCCTCGCGGTAGCCGAGTCGCCGGGCCGAGAATTCAATCCCCTATTTTTGTGCGGAGGCGTCGGTTTGGGCAAAACTCATTTGATGCAGGCGATCGGTCATTATCGCTTGGAAATTGACCCCAACGCCAAGATCTTTTACGTTTCTACTGAGAAATTTACTAACGATTTAATCGCGGCAATTAGGAAAGACAGTATGCAAACTTTCCGCGATCATTATCGAGCAGCCGATGTTTTATTAATAGATGACATCCAATTTATTGAAGGCAAAGAATACACTCAAGAAGAATTTTTCCACACTTTTAATACTTTGCACGAAGCCGGAAATCAAGTAGTTTTAGCTTCCGATCGCCCGCCGCAGCAAATCCCTCGCCTGCAAGAGCGTTTGTGTTCCAGATTTTCCATGGGATTAATTGCCGACATTCAATTGCCCGACTTGGAAACTAGGATGGCAATTTTGCAAAAAAAAGCCGAGTATGAAAATATGCGTCTGCCGCGAGATGTCATTGAATACATTGCTTCTAGTTACACTTCCAACGTTAGGGAATTGGAAGGTGCTTTGATTCGGGCGGTAGCATATCTTTCAATTACCGGTTTGCCGATGACCGTGGAGAATATCACCCCGGTTTTGAACCAGCAAACTGAAAGCTTAGAGGCGACGCCAGATGCAGTAATTGCAGTTGTGGCTGAAGAGTTTGATGTTTCTGTGGAAGATTTGAAAGGCATTTCTCGCAGGCGAGAAATTAGTCTTGCCCGTCAAGTAGGGATGTATTTAATTAGGCAGCATACTGGTTTGAGTTTGCCAAAGGTGGGCGAAGTGTTCGGCGGCAAAGATCACACGACTGTGCTTTACAGTTGCGACAAAATTGCTCAGTTGCGGAACACTGACCCGAATTTGGCTCAAACTTTGCGTCAGTTGAGCGATCGGATTAATGTTGTCAGCCGTAAAACTTAATTTGAAGTCAGTTGTCTGTTGACAGTTGTCAGTTGTCATCACCCAACACCGTCAACAGTTACCAGTCAACAGCCAACAGTCAACAATTCCCATTCCCAATTCCCAATGCCCCATAATAGACAATCTTGCCTGTGGAAAAACCTGTGGAAAAGTCCCCCTCCGTTTGTGGAAAACTTTACTCGATAGCCCGAAATAGTTTTTCCACAAAAATGGGCGGGCGATCGACCGCACCAGCTTTCCCACCAGTTTTCCACAGGTAATATCAATTCCGGCTGCGCCGGAATGATATCAAATCCTTGCTTCAAAAGTCGGGCGTAAAGTCGAATCCCGAGGCCAACAAATAATTCGCGCAATTTTCATTTTTTTGACCCTCCTTCTACAGTCAACAGTCAAGAGTCAACAATGATAAGGAGTGCAACCGGAATCGATATCATTGGGGTCTGCGAGTCGCAATGGCTAGTTTAACTCCTTTAACCTGTCGCACCCGATCCATAACGGCTACAGCCAAGCCAAAATCAACGCTTTCGTCAGAGTTGATCACGGCAATCAGGTCTTGACGAGTAGCAGCTAAGGCGCTCAGTTGTGCGGGCAAAGCCTCTACGGTTGTGGGCTGACGATCGAGACTGACTTGTCCTTTTGAATCAATCGTGATGGTGACTCGGTTCGTTACCTGTGTCGGCTGGCTCGCAGTCGCTTTGGGCAAATTCACAGGCAGTCCTTCAGGGCTGCTTAAGAACAAGCTAGAGAGAATGAAAAATGTGAGCAGCGAGAACACCACATCAATCAGCGGCACAATATTAATTTGTGGAGGAATTTCAGGGTCTTTGGGTAAGTTCATATTCTTTTTGTGCAGTTCGATAATGACGACGATAGAGCAGTTCTAGCTGCCCTGCATATTCTTCAATTCGGCCAACTTCGCGCTGATATAAGCCCCGGTAAATGCTGGAAAATGTCAGAGTGATAATGCCCACTAGTAATCCGGCAGAAGTGGCAATCAAGTCTTCGCTAATGCCTGCGGTCAAACCCGATTTATTTGTCGCTGCAAGGTTGCCAATATTAATCGAGGCAAATGTGGTCATTAGCCCAAATACTGTGCCTTGAAGACCGAGCAATGGTGCTAGCGCAACGATCGTGTCAAAAATATGATTGAACCGCTTCAGTAGCGGAATTTCGATTTTTCCCTCGGTTTCTAGCGCTAGAATAAATTCTTCAGGTGTCGCCTCTTCAAGCTGCAACGTGCTGAGGAAAATGCGGGCGATCGGTAAGTCAACATTCTGCTTGAGCTTATCGATCACACTTACCATGTTATTGAGTTGATAGAGCCGCAAAACATCATGAGCAACTTGCTTTTGTCGTCTGTAAATTCTGATCCAGAATATGGCGCGTTCGCTCGCCAGCGTTACCGATAGAATTGAACAAAGCAGCAGCGGCCACATGACAAGACCGCCTGCCAAAAATTGTTCACGTATTGCTGAAAAATTCATCCACTTCTCCTAATTGACCGCTGGCAGTACCAGCAATTTTGCTCGACAGCACTGATGATAATTTATCTCAATAAAAAATCCAATACCAAAGGCAGATGAATTTGAGTCTTCCAAGGCAATACGAGGAAATAGGCATCATCTTGAATCAACGCCAGCCGATCTAGACGGGGTGACAAGCAGGTTGAAAGCTAGGCTGGGTAAAGGTTTTGAGTTGAGTGATCAGGCGAAAGGCTCTTCGCTGGCGTAACTCAAGAAAAGAGAGTGGCGATCGTAGAGAATCAGGTTCAAGCATCTCTCGGACGATATTATGAGTCAATAAGCCTGTCAATAATCCGCTATCTTTTTTGAGTTTCAGGGGCTTTAATGCTTTTATCATCAAGGTTCCAGAGGCATTGTCACCCTGTCAACAGCCGATCGCCAAACCAAGTGAGACTGGAACCTGCCCGCACATGGGCTGGGCGATCGCTCATAGGATCTGCGCCCTTGCTGTAACGAAGCGGTACGCTCTTAAGCACTGTAGCGTGCAGCGTAGGATCTCGCTGTACAGTCAACAGTCAACAGTCAACAATGATTCCGGCGCAACCGGAATCGATATAATTCTTAGCTACAAGTCACGCCCAGCAAACAATTAACTTTTTTTCCACAGTTTCCACAGGGCGATCGACACAAAAATAATTCAATAAATTAAAAAATTATAGCGATCCCTGCACACCCAACACAGATAATTTGCGACGCGCGCTGACTTCAGAAACCCGGTTTATACGAAGATTTCTCGTTTTTACAGACAAAATTTTGCCTAGAAACCCGGTTTCTAGCCCCATGCTTAAGCCCTACACACAGAAAAACTGACCCGCCGGCTTTCTGTGATACGATTTGTTTCTGTTTCAAATCCGGTTAATTAACCTTCCTACCATGAAATTGGTTTGCACCCAAAGTGACCTCAACGCCAACCTCTCGTTGGTAAGTCGGGCCGTTCCCTCCCGCCCGACACATCCGGTACTCGCCAACGTGCTCTTAGTAGCGGATGAGGAAAATCAGCGGGTTAGCTTGACAGCTTTCGATCTCAGTTTGGGCATTCGTACCAGCTTCGCAGCAGAAGTAACAGGCGGCGGCAGTTTTACCATACCCGCTAAATTACTCAACGATATTGTTTCGAGACTCCCAGATGGAGAGATTACTTTAGAAGACGAAGCGGGGGACACCGTAGCATATCTCACTTGCAGTTCTGGCAGCTACCAAGTTAGAGGCATGGGCCCGGAAGAATTCCCAGAATTGCCCGCCATCGAAGGCGGAACAATCCTCAAATTGCCACCGGAAGCCTTGATAGAAGGACTCAAAGGAACTTTATTTGCTACTAGCCCCGACGAGGCAAAACAGGTACTTGCAGGCGTGCATTTAAAGGTATTGCAAGATTGCCTGGAATTTGCAGCTACAGACGGCCACAGATTGGCAGTAGTTCAAACTGCAAATGAAAAAGCTGAAGGCGAAGAAACCCAAGAAGAATTTGAGGTGACAGTCCCCGCTAAAGCATTACGGGAAGTAGAAAGAATGCTGGTGATGCGGCAGTGGACTGAACCTGTCACCCTGCATTTTGAACACGGTCAAGTAGTGTTTGAGTGGGCAGACCAGCGGCTGACAACCCGCACCTTGGAAGGGCAATATCCCGCATATCGGCAGTTGATTCCGCCCTCATTTGAGCGGCAAATTACCTTAGAAAGGCGATCGTTCTTAGCAGCAGTAGAAAGAATTGCAGTGTTTGCAGACCAAAAAAACAATATTCTCAAATGCAGCATCGACGAGGAGAATCAGGAAATTACTTTGTCTGTGGATGCTAAAGATGTCGGATGCGGCAAAGAGTCAATGCCCGCACAGATTTCGGGAGATAGCATAGATATTGCTTTCAACGTGAAATATCTGATTGATATTTTAAAAACGGCTCAATCCCCAGAAATTCAACTGCAATTAAACGGTGCTTTAGCCCCCGTAATTTTCCAGCCTTTGGGTGGAGTCAATGCTACATTCTTGGTGATGCCAGTTCAGCTAAGAGCTTAAAAAGAGTCAGTAGTCATTAGTCAACAGTCACCGATGCTGCAACCGGAATTGATCTAATTCATCTGCGTTAATCGGTGTTGATCTGCCCTCATCTGCGGTTAAAAAAATATAATTTCTCAGACCGCAGATGACAAGGGATTGACCTGATTCACGCAGATAAAGAGAAGAGAGATAGGAATAATTCCGATGCTAATAGCTTTGATATGACTTATTGCTTCAAATCAATGGCAACAAAATTTCAAATTCAGTACCTGTACCGGGCGTAGAATGCAAATTCAACTTGCCTTTATGCTTTTCCGTAACAATTTGATGGGTAATTGCCAATCCCAAACCGGTACCTTTGCCTGCGGGTTTAGTAGTAAAAAACGTCTCAAAAATCCGCCGCTGAATTTCTGGCGGAATTCCGGGCCCGTTATCGGCTATTCTGATGGCTATCCAAGCGTTATTTTGATTTTTTTCGCCTGCTTCTGGGCTGAAACCGGCGTTGTGGGTGGCGCAGGATAGCTGTTTTGAATTTTGTCGATCGCCCCTAACATAATTTTGAATTAATTCCGAATTAACGCAGTCTCCGTCAGAACTATCTATTACCTCAGTTTCAATAGTAATCGCAGGCATAAAATCTTTTTCTGCTTTTACCTCTTCCAAAGCGTCGATCGCATTGCTGATGATATTCATAAATACCTGGCTCAACTGACCAGAGTAACACTTGACCAAAGGCAAATCTCCATAGTTTTTAACTACTTTAAACCCGTACTTCAGACGATTTTTCATAATTAGCAGCGTACTGTCAATACATTCATGGATGTTAGCTTGTTTCAAGTGGGTTTCGTCCATGTGAGAAAAGGTGTGCAGGCTGGTGACGAGTTCGGTCAGCCTCTGTGATGAAACTTTCATACTTTTGAGAATTTCCACCCAATCTTCTTGCAAAAAATCAAATTCTATGTGTTTTTTGAGTTGGTCAATTTTTTCGTTTTCACCGACAATGTGTTCGTAAGCAGACAGCAAGTCCATGATGTCTGTCAAATAGTTGGACAAAAAGCCTAGATTTCCGCTGATGCAGGTGACGGGATTTCTAATTTCGTGGGCGACTCCAGCTACCATCTGCCCCAAACTGGCTAGTTTTTCGGTTTGAATTAGTTGAGATTGAGTTTGCTGCCTCAGCAATTTTGTTGCTAGTTCATGAATGTTGGATTGGGCTACTAACAGTTCGTGCACGTCTAGCAAACTATAAGTTTGAGGCGAAACTTTAACCACAATCGGTTCGTAAAGCAGTTCTTTCGATCGCAACAGCGACTTCCTGGCTGCATCCACGATTAAAGTATTGCTGGGAAAAATTAAACTCTCAGTTTCGGCAAAGCGGTACAAAGCCCTCACAGGTCGCTTTAAAAATAATTCTCGCCCAAAAGGACGGCTGATAAATTCTAAAAATCTCCGCCGGGAAATCATACCGGCAAATTCACCTTGATGAGTGACAATGACTCCTGGTAACAGTGGATTAGCTTCTAACATCTGAGAAATTCGGATTCCCCAATCCGTAGCTTCTACCTGAAAATCGTAAAGCGACAATTGTTGGAGAGTAGAGTCTAAACAAAGTTCTCCTAGGTCAGCCTCGGAGATGGGTTGGACGGGTCTTTCTACGCAGGAGGTATTCAACATAAATTTATCAGCACGCTTTTTTGGGTTCTATTTGCCAGCAGACATTCAGCTACCAAAGGTCAACAGGTGAGTTGTTGAGTGTTTTGACCGGCATCCCCCTGGCACACTGCATTTTAAATTACACAAAAAACTGACTGTAGCAATGAAAATTTTACCACTTAAAGTATTAGGCAAGATTTAGTATCACCGAGATAAATGCGCCCTGGTAATTATACCTGACTTTATTTTATACTGACTTGAGCGGTATTAGCGCTTGGTTCAACTATTTAACTATTCATTAACCTTAAGTGATGCTCTTAACCTTTTGTTAATAAATTATTAGCCTGAGAAATATAATCGATTGATAATAGAAGAAAATCGGGATTGCCCGATCGCCAACACGATGCACCCGTCAGCAGACAAGTTAAAAGCCCAAATTGGAGCGATCTCGTCCCTGAGTTTTAGCTCGCTAAGGGCGATGGCGGGACGCCTTGCAAGCTAAGGCATTTGAGGCGATTTCATCCCATCTCCCCGATCCGGTACTCGCAACCCCCCGTAACGCTCAGCCAGCGACACACCTGCCAGTGCGTCCCCTATAGGTTTGTAGTGAAAACTAAAGTCATCGCTACAAACCATTTTTTTAGCGATCGTTATATAAAACAGTTAGCCTCGCCGGCAATCTGCAAAATCTGCCTTAGCAGTTGTTCTACAATCAACCATTGTTAACCCAAAGATCCATCAAATCGGCGACGGTTTGCCTAGTCAATTATTGATTGGCTGTACGAGGCGGATATCAATAAAAATTAAGTCAAATTCAAACAAGTTTAACCAGTCCAAATCATTCAAAGCATCAGCATTGATTATTAAATTATAAGCTCTACAAATTCTAGCAAAAAAAAGCAAAATAAATTTAACTGGATCTTAACTTAGTGCTATGCTTTGGTATGATCTACAAGGAGTTCAACCAAAGACGTATAGCTAAATAGCAATCTACCAGTAGGTGATCGATGCAACCCGGTCTAACGAATCAGTTAAACAATGCTTTTACCCTTTTTCTCAGCTTGTTAGTAGAAGCAATACCTTTTCTGCTGCTCGGAGTTTTATTTTCAGGTTTGCTGCTGGGGTTTGTAGACGAACGCAAACTCGTATCGCGCATCCCGCGAAACCCGCTGCTGGCGGCTTTGATGGGCAGTTTGATCGGCTTTTTGTTTCCCGTGTGCGAGTGCGGTAACGTGCCCGTAGCCCGCAGGTTACTGATGCAGGGAGTGCCCGCACCAGCCGCGATCGGCTTTTTGCTTGCGGCCCCCACCATCAACCCCGTGGTAATTTGGGCTACTTGGACGGCATTTCGCGATCAGCCAGAAATTGTAGTTTTGCGGGTGGTATTTTCTCTGTCTATAGCCACAATTATCGGCTGGGTGTTCAGCGCCCAAAAAGACTTGCGGCCTCTGCTGCAACCCTCTGTAGCCCGCGCGATTCCCCTGCCAAAACCAGAGTTTTCCGAAAAAGAACTCGTCCAAGCTAACACTCCGCTGCTGTTGCAGTCGGGAACATTTATGCTCGGTCAGCCGGGGGGGGTGGTGCCGATCGAATCTTTGCTACAAGACGACTGGAAGCCATTAAAAGCAGGCAAAACAGAAAAAACATCGAAACGTTCCTCAATGTTTCACCGCGTTTCTAAAGAGCGTCTGCGCCTGCTTTTAGATACTATGGTACAGGAGTTGCGCGAATTGGGAGGAGTGTTGGTAATCGGAAGTGCGATCGCAGCCATCATTCAAGTTGGCGCCCCCCGCGAACTAATTCTCAACCTCGGCCAAGGCCCCGTTTCCTCGATTATAGCCATGCTGCTATTAGCGGCAGTCGTATCGATTTGTTCTACAGTAGATGCCTTTTTTGCCCTATCTTTTGCCTCCACATTTACCAGCGGTTCGCTGTTAGCATTTCTCGTTTTCGGCCCGATGATTGACCTCAAAGGTATCGGTTTAATGCTGTCAATTTTTAAAGGTAGAGCCGTAGTTTACTTAATTGTCTTGGCAGCTCAGTTAACCTTTTTAATGACCCTCGCTGTTAACTTGCATTTAGGTTAATAAGTTCGCTAAAACTGACAACTAATACCATTTTTGATTTGCGATTTTCTTCAATTACCTTGCTCCCCGACACGGAAGTCACGAATATACAGATAGGTGTTTTTTCTTTGCCATCTTCCCTATTCCTTCTTCCTTCCCAATCACTCTTAAAAAATGAATTTAAAAAAAATTAGCCCCTTGCTGGACGCCCTAGCTATCTTAGGCTGGGGAATATTGCTCCTCAAATATTGGATCACCGGCCAATTAAGCATTCTCATTCACCCCAATTACTTTGGCTTGACTCTAGCAGGAGGAATCGCCTTATTGGTTATTGGCGGTTTAAAAACTTGGGAACTCTTAAAACTCGATCGCACCACAAAGCAATCGCGGACATCAACAGCAAATAACTCTCTCAGAATCACAGAAGTTGAACACGTTACTTTGTTTCCCCCCAGTATCGGCAGCACCTTAATGTTGGGGGTCGCATTAATAGGTTTACTAACAACGCCACGCACATTTACCAGCCAGACAGCATTAGAACGAGGCCTCACCGAATCCCTGCCCATCACCAGACTGCAACCCCAAGAATTTCGCAATACTACAAAACCCGAACAGCGATCGCTCGTCGAATGGGTGCGGCTGTTAAATTTCAACCCCGAACCGGATACATACAGAGGTCAAAAAGTCAAAGTTCAAGGATTTGTAATTCACCCCCCCAACATAGCAGAACAATATATGTGGATCGGGCGTTTTATCATTACTTGCTGCGCGGCAGACGCCTATCCGATAGGGTTACCAGTAAAATTACCTATCGGTCAAAGTCGCGCCACCTTTGCGCCAGACATTTGGCTAGAAATAGAAGGAGAAACGATCGTAGAAGAACTGCAAGGCAAGCGCAAATTAATCATTCAAGCATCCTCCCTCAAACCAATTCCCCAGCCCAAAAACCCGTATGATTATTGATGTGGAGTAAGTATGAGATTAAATTGTACTTTTATTGCAAGATGGACACTCCAGGCCCTTCCTCCGTATACAAATTAAGATACTGTACAGTCAGCTATAAAAGTGGCAACACCATCCTCTAGGAGTTGCCAAAAACAAATTCAGCAACTACACTCGTCATTAAGTAAATAAATTCTGAGTATATGTCATCAGGAAAAAAATTAGCTATCAAAGGTGCAGCCTGGACGATCGTCAGCTATGGAAGCAGTCAAATTATCCGATTTGGCAGCAACTTAATTTTGACGCGCCTGCTTTTGCCAGAACTATTTGGTCTGGTAGGTCTAGCCTACGTTTTCATCATAGGGATCAACTTATTTTCAGACATAGGTCTAGGCCCAAGCATCATCCAGAATAAGCGCGGGGAAGATCCTCTATTTCTCAACACCGCGTGGACAATGCAAGTCATTCGCAGCTTTTTCGTTTGGATTTGTTTGATTATAATTACCCAGCCTGTTGCGAGTTTTTATGGAGAGCCCCGTCTCCTGTGGTTGATTCCACTAATAGGTATAAATTCTTTAATAGGAGGCTTTAAATCCACTGCCACAGCCAGCCTAGAACGCCAAATGGCAGTGAAGGAAGTAGTAATTTTTGAGTTGGGTCAACAGATTGTTTCTACAACAGTGATGATTGTCTGGGCCTGGTTCGATCCCAGCATCTGGGCGATCGTTGCAGGCGGCTTTACTGGAGCTTTAATAGAGGTAGTATGGAGCCATTTTTTGATTCCCGGCAAGTCAAACCGCTTTGCTTGGGATAAAGAAGCAGCTAAAGAAATATTTTCTTATGGCAAATGGATATTTTTGTCTACGGCTTTGTTTTTCTTGTGTTCTCAAGCCGATAGACTCATCCTTGGGAAAATCTTTACTTTAACAATGTTGGGTATTTATGGCATAGCTTTTACTCTCGGCGATATGCCGCGCCAAATAATTATCGCCATTAGCAGCAGGGTGATTTTTCCCTCGATTTCTATGCTGGCAGAGTTACCCCGGGAGGAGTTGCGTGCGAAGATACTTAAGAACCGCAAGCTAATTCTAATACCATTAGCCGTAGGTTTAGCAATTTTTGTGAGCTTCGGAGATCAGTTAATTTTAATACTTTATCCGAAAGAGTATGTGGCGGCATCTTGGATGATGCCAATCTTGGCTTTAGGTATCTGGCACACCACCCTGCACAATATGATGGGTTCTTGTCTGCTAGCCGTAGGAAAGTCTCAGTACCAAGCTATGGGCAATCTGCTGACTTTTGTGAATCTATGTATAAGTATACCGCTGGCATACCACTTAAAAGGTAATTTAGGTGCCGTGATTGCTATAGCTCTCGGCGACCTTCCTACCTATGCAGTAATTAGCTACGGTTTGTGGAAAGAAGGACTAACTTGTTTTTTGCAGGATATTCAATTAACAGGGCTGTTTGTAGGGGTGCTGCTCATTATAATTTGGGGTAGAGTGGCTTTTGGTTTGGAGCTGCCGATAGATAAAATATCACCGATGGATTTAATCCCAATTAATCAACTGTTTCAGTAAACAAAAAGGAGTATCCGCTCAATAATCCGGGGTAAATCGCTCAACGATTCACCTCAAATGACGCAAAATCGTTTTTGAGTGGGTAGTCCGCCCCGAATTAGTGAGCGGATACAAAAAGGAGATTGTATGTTATGCTATCGTAAAATATAATCAGCAAAGTAGGGCTATTTATTTTTTTACAAATAGGGCTATTGCGAGAAATATCTCGCGTTGCCACGAGGCCTACTAAAATGATATTTTACCATAAAAGAAGTCGCATCATAAATTTATTCAAAGAAAACGAACAGCCGGAAAAAAAACGCCAAAAAGTTTGCTGGGCTGTAGCAGACATTACATCAGTTAAATAATCTAAAAATACAGAAAAATCCACAGCAGAAATAGAGAGACTCAGGTACACAATTAAGGTAAACGCATCTTAACTGGAACCCAAAATATGCTACAGTTAAATCGGACTAATTTTCTATGTAGTTTGTGGTAGCTTATTGGTGCTAGCAATGGCAAGAGGTTTTAGTAAAACTTTAACTTCGCAACAAAAACAAATAGATTCATTGCCTAAGCGTGAATATTGTAACTGCCAGTTTTTAAGAAAATTTTGTCACCTTGAACGACTTAAAAATAGAAAAAAGTAAAGAAGATTTGCTCCAATATATTATCGCGAGTAGGATTCTAGCTATCATCAGCGGTGCAGACGGATGGGTGACAATAGAAGCCTATGGTAACGCCAAATATGAATGGTTAAAAAGCTTTCTAAAATTAGCGAATAGTATACCATCTCATGACAGGTTTAGTCGAGTATTTTCTCGAATTGAACCGCCAATATTCCGGAGAGTTTTTATATGGCCCAAGGGCTTATGTTCGGTTGACTTCGCAGCCCCTGTGGATCATTAAATCAATGTCAGCTCCACCCGTGACTTACATTTAATTCGACTTCTTTATGCTCCTGGCCCCGCGTAAGCTTGTAGTCTCGTTCCAAAAACTGTCCGGAGTATTGAAAAATCTAAAATCTAAAACAGTCCTGGACGCAACTGGCACAATGGTAGTGCGATCGACGGTCGTCAATACCTCTCTCGATCGAGCAATTTTAAGCCATTATGCACTGTACAAGCTAAAATTTAAAATCTAAAATCAGTATACTTCGTTGCAGCCCTTTCGCCTGGTAAAAAAAAACGGGTTTCTGGGGGCCTGGAGTGCATCTAGGACTGTAAAATTTAAGAGGGAAAATTTGGTAGTTAATTTTCAGCAGAAATAGGAGAGAAAGATTTGTGAGTATTTTTAACAAAAAAATTAATCCTTCACCCTTCGCTATTCTGCCATTCAAACAGCCGATCGACCGCACGGCCATCTTCCTCATGCTAGTGCTGAGCGTCTTAATCGGACTGCTGCTGCTGAGCGGCGATCGCACAGCACCCAGAGTGCGAGAATTTACCTGGGAAAACAAACAAATCGGCGCTGAAGATACCGGCTTTATCCTCACCTTCTTTCGGCCGATGAACCAGTCCACCGTCGAGGAAAACTTAAAGCTAGAACCCCCCCTCCCCGGTAAATTTAGTTGGGCTGGAAGACGCATGGCTTACACCCTCAAAGATCCAGCACCCTACGGCGTTACCTACACAGTCAAACTCGCCGGAGCAACCGACAAGTATTTCGGAGAAAACAATCAAAAAAAAGGAACGCCAATGCAACCGTTTAGCAGTTCCTTTAGCAGCCGCGATCGAGCTTTTGCTTACATCGGTGTCCAAGGCGAAACTGAAAGCAGATTAATGCTAGTCAATCTCACCAGCAGCGACTCGAAACCGATACCGCTGACTCCCAAAGATTTAGTCGTTACCGATTTTAAACCGTATCCTGACAGCGATCGCATTTTATTCTCCGCCACAGATCGATCGATCGCCCGTACTCGCGGCACTCTAAATCAAGAACTATTCACAGTCACCACTGGCCTCAACCCCCAATCGGGCTCAGGAACTAAACAAAAATACCCAGCCGGTAGAATCGACAAAATCTTAGACTCCAAAGATTACCAAAACCTCAAATTCGACCTCTCAGCCGACGGAAAAATCATAGTTGTCCAGCGCGTCAACCGCAGCAATCCCGGCGATTTCAGTCCTTGGATTGTGGAAGAAAAAGTGCCGCCCCGACCGTTGGAAAATGAACAAGGCGGAGATTTTATGATTCGCCCCGATAGCAAATCGATGGTAATATCTCAAAAACAAGGATTAGCGATCGTCCCCCTCAAACCGGAAGCAGACCCAGTAGAATTTTTGCCAAAATACGAACAAGTATTGGGTATGGCCCGCGACAACTCCGCCGCCGCCTATGTTAAATACAACAGCGACTTTACTCGATCGCTTTTCATCTTAGATAACCAAGGTGTAGAACAAGAAATATTGCGTATTCCCGGCAGCATTATGGCCGTTTATTTCGACCCCCGCAAAAACCAAGACAACCAAGTTCAGCGTCTTTACTGTTTGTTAGCCCAACGCCTCAAAACAGAAAGCTACAAAGAACAGCCTTTCATCGCCACCATCGACCTCAAAAAAGAGGGTACTCGTTTGGTAGGAACCATCAAACCGCTGCTGATTTTGCCCAACCAATTAGATACCCAAATCAGTTTATCTCCCGACGGGCTGGCATTAATTTTCGACCAATCAGTCACAGCAGCAACTCCCTCAGTAGCAGACAGTCCCCGCAACGATAGTGGACAGTCGATCGCCACCAGCCGCCTCTGGCTGCTACCCTTAGTAGAAATATCGGCAGACGGTTCTCCCGCAAAACTACAGCCAGAAGAACTTCCCTTTGCCGGCTATCACCCCCGGTGGCTCCCCTAAATCTATTTTAGATTTTAGATTTTAGATTGACCGATATTGGTAAATATCAATAGGTTAAGGTGCGCCCATAAACACTAAGCGTTGAAATCTGCGCGGTGCACAGCCTACTTTTACTAAATTGATTTGAAATTTGAAATTTGAGATTTTTGATTTGAAATTGAGTTGATACTAAGCCATACTGGTAAATATTACAAACTTTTGAAACGAACTCAGCAGCCTGCAATTTCACATCTCAAACCTCAAACCTAAAATCTAAAATTCTCATGACTCCCGAAGAAATTAGCAATACCCTTAAAGACTTATTTGGTGACAGTGTTGAGATGCCTGCTGCCACTTCTTGGCAAGTAGAAACGCCCAATTTTCGCCTGTTAGTCCTCCTTTCTGAAGACGGGAGTTGGCTGCGGATTTTGCTGCCGATCGCCGATGCCCAGGAAGCTCAACCATTTCTTGATAAACTGCTAGAAGCTAACTTTGACACCACCCTTGAAACTCGCTACGCCTTACATCAAAACGTTTTGTGGGGAGTATTTCAGCACAGTTGTGCCACACTCGCGGCCGCAGATTTCTCGGCCGCCGTCGCCCGAGTGCTGGCTTTGCAAGAGCGAGGTTTGTCCGACTTTTTCGGCGGTTTAATAGAAAGCCGCATCCGTCAAATCATCAAAGCTGCCAAGATGCAGGGACAGTCTGTGGAAACTACCCTTCAGACTTTAGACCGTTTCTACGCAGAGGGATTGATGGGTGAAATGGAACTAGGGCGAGAGTCTCGCGAAAACACTCTCGCGGCTTGGCGGTATCAGCTAGAACGCCTTTGGCCGGAGGTGGAACCCTAAGACGATTGGAGATTGCAGATTGCAAAAAACTTATGACTATCTAGGTTCGGAAGTTGCCTAAAGTTGCATTTCTTTTGACTGGTATAGGAACTGCGGCTGACGGTTAGGATGTTCTTAATTCCACAAACCCTTGCGGAACATTGCTTCTTCCTTCTCTCCTAGATAACTAAAGCCTTCCATTCGTTACATTCGGTTACATCCGAAGTAAGGATTCAGGTCTGTGATTGAGGAATAAGAGAAGGCATAAAAAAGTTACAAGAATGGGCAGATATAGCATCACGGAAAAAAGCCATTGCGCTTTTACCCTGAAACCGACAAGTCTGAATCACAGATAACAAATCAGCAGTTTGTTGAAACCGAGACATTGACCGGGAACCCCCAGATACCTTACGTTTAGTCACGGCTAATCGCAAAGAACGTTCTGCCAAATTATTATCAGGGGGAATTTCCGGATGGTCTAAAAAGTACCACCACTGTTGCGCTTTATCACGCAACGAGCGCAATAACAATCCGGCAGCATGACCCACATGACCTTGCCAAGTATTTAACAATTTTTCCAGCTTGGTCTTAAAGTCCCTCGCCCAAGTCTGATAATCAATCTCTTGGGGGTGTTCCCGCCATTTTTGATGTTGTCGAAATGCCTCATCAATTAATTCCAAAAATGCCTCTGCGACGACAGCATTGTTACCGTGGCCGATTTGCAGAACTTTCTTAAAATGTCGCCGTAAATGGGCTAAACATTTCTGCTGCGCTCCCACGATCACACCGTTATATACGCTAAAATCATCGGAACTCAACACACCAGCAAATTCATGCCCCAGCATCGTCTCTAATTCGGCTCTACTCCGAGTATCCGCAGCATGAAACAGGCAAAAATCTTGACCCGTAGCTGTCCACAACCATTCTTTGACTCCCTTGACACACCACGGAGTTTCATCGACATGGACGTTAGCTTGTAATGGTGCCCATTGCCATAAGGCTTCA
>NZ_JAUBSD010000057.1:0-44929 GCF_036704575.1 Microcoleus sp. K5-D4 | reverse complement strand
GCTGCCTATCTTTTTTTACCACAAGTTGGCTCAATCCTTACTAGCTATGGGTTTTGGGTGGGTTGTCACCCCCCCAGAATAAAGGAACAAATGGAGTCATATTTTAATTGGATCAACAGGTAAAAAATGAGTAAAATTACTCATTGACAATAGTGCTTTTAGCTTAACTTGTGAGTAATGCCCGTGTCCCTTGCCTCTGGAGACTAAAGTCTCGCTTGTTTGCCGCATCCCGTATTATTTTTATGATTTATTAATTGGCCCTATAATTTTACGATGGTAATTATATCAAGTCTGAATATCAAGTCTGAGCGAGCGATCGCCATACCGCAGCGTATGGGGGGTTGACGAATATTTGCATTAGAAATCCGACTTCCCGGTGAACCCGTCCCTAAAGGATTGGGATGCTTTCGTCACTATCGGCCTATATTCCGCTTCATTCGATCGAGTTCTTCGTCTGCTTCCCAGCGTTGAAACTTTTCTTCTAAAGGATCGGCCGCATTAAAACTATTATAATTTGAACTCTGATTCCAACCCTTTGTATCCCAATTCTGCTCTGTTTTAGTGGTAGTGCGAGTAGCAGCTTCTGCAGCTTTTGCTCGGACTTCTTTTCGCCGTACTTGAATTTGGCGGTACAGTTCTTTTGCTTTTTCAATCCGTTCTTTGCAGCCTTGCATTTGACCCCAGCGCTGATTTCCCTGACGCAGCAAAGCTGCTTGCCGCTCTTGGGCGGCTTGAGCTAAATCGAGCCTTTGAGCAGCTTTAGCTTTGTTGATGCGATCGTTCCAGCGTTGAATTTCTTGAGCGGCGGAAAGAATTTCGGCTTGCAGTTTTTTCTCTTGTTTTTGGATATCGAGAATCAGCCGCAGGGTGTCTTCTTCTTGTTCTTTCAGTTGTTCTTCTATTGCCTGCAATTCCAGATGGGGATTGCTGCGTAAAAATTCTTCTAATCTGGTTTCTAGGAATCGGCTGAAATCATCAAATAAGCCCATTTTTTATAAATCCTCAGTCATTAGTCCTGGGTCATTAGTCATTGTCATTAATTATTAGTCATTGGTTCTTAGTCACTGAAGATCAATTATTGATCCTTAGTTGTTAGTTATAGCAGAATAAAGTTCGGTAACGAATTGGGAAGCGATTTAACGGATAGAAGGAATAAGCAAGAAGAGCAATGGTTTCAGCAATTAAGAACGTTTTGCAGGTTCCTATATTATAACTGTTTTCACTGCTCGTGAGGTACAGCCCGATCGCTGCCCATTACTGATTACCGATGACCTAACTCATAACTAATGACTGATAACTAATGACTGATAACTAATTAGAACTTTTGGCCGACAAAAACCGATCGCACATCTCCTCCCTTGCGGATAACGGCTTCTTGATTTTTGATTTCTGCCAGCGTCCAACCGCTAGCGCCAATGCTTTCGCCGACATAAATTCTGCGGGCTACGCCGTCTACTTCAAACAAAGCGGCCGATCGATCGCCCAGCTCCAAAATCCCTACCAACGTGTGGGCGGAAGTCGGGGCGCTGCTGGCTGCCGGTGCGGATTGCTCGGGCGCCGGCGCAGATTGCTGGGCTGCAGCAGGCGCTGGTGCCGGTTCGGTTTCGCGAGCCAAAATCTTTGGCTGGGGAGACTCCGAGGGGGAAGGGGAAGCGGCGAGGGGATCTCGACTGCCTGCAGCGGCGATCGCACGACCCGAGGCTGGAGCAGCAGGCGAGGGGGAAACGGCAGCGGTTTGAGGAGCAGCCGGAGCAGCAGCTACCGGAGCAGCCGGAGCCACAGTCACCTGAGCGGGGGGAGGGATGACTACAACTTGGGGTGCTGGTGCTCCCGGCTGCGAGGCCGCTTGTTCGAGGGCATTAGCAATGCGGTTGACTGCTGTCGAAAGACCTGCGGTTGCCGGCGGCGCGCCGGAAATGGGAATGCTCGGCAGCGTCCCTGGGGTGGGGGCTCCGGGAACTCCTGCAAGTTGGGGGTTAGCTTGGGGTGCTTTTTTTTGTTCGATCGCTTCTAGGGAGCGCTGCACATATTCGACAAACGGGGTATCTGGTGCTGTTTTGCCACTTGCTGCGGGTGTCTCTGGTGCGGGGGCGGCGGGCAAGCGCACGAGTCCCGACCTGCTTGCGAGCCATAACCCCATGACTAGCAGCAGCGACCCAAATGCTGCTCCCAGCAGCATTCTGTCGAATGATTGTTTGGACTGCTGTTTTTTGGCTGTTTCTAGGGCGACTTGGCGGGCGATCGCTTCTACGTCTTTTTCGTCCCGCTGCGGCTGGGGGGGTGCCAACTGCGACAAAACTATTTGAGGTACCGAGATCGACTTGAGCGCCACGAATTCTGGCTGCACGGGCTCGGATGGCAGTCCGCCACTACCGTCGAATGCTCGATCAACTCCTTCAAACAGTTCGTCCATCAACTGATCGGCGTAGGACTCTACTGCGACTGCTTCGGCTGGCACTGTTTCGACAGTCGCAACCACGGCGATCGGATCTGACGCTGATTCCAAAGACATCTGTTTGGCGATTACTTTTTGAGGCATAGTTTTCTGTTTGCTCCCGCTCCTCGACAACCCTGAGATTCTCAACTTCAGACTTCTACAGGATACTTGTGATGTTGACCAATTCTTGGTTAACAACAGGTCAATTGTATCTCACCCATCACCATATTTTTAGTCCTCGGCCAACTTACTTTGCGCGATCGACTTTTGTTTTACCTGTTTTGGGCTTTTTCGCCCCTGTTTTCTGCTGCCAGTCTTATTTGCTTACCCTGACTTTTAGGGCATATTCTACTGCTTTTGTCAACCCCACCCTCCGGGCCTTGGCTGTTTTTGACACACAGTTTTACTTGAGGCTCTCGCAAAAAAGCGGGTTTTTTGCCGCCGCTGTTTCCGATCGCCTTGCAGCTTTAACAAGGATTTCAGACTTTTACTCGTCTTAAGTTTGTTGGTCAGTTTGCTTGACAGTAGTAACAAGCAACCGATTTTATAACTTTAAGACTACCATAGCTTCATCACACTTAGGTAATAAATTGTCAAAGGTTGCCAAATTGTCGGCTAAATAAGCACTATTCCTAAGATTTTTTTTACAATACTATTTTTGATACAAAAAGGAAAAAATATTGAAATTTGTTAATATATATTTGTTTCAGCATGAGATTTTTTAACTCATAATTCCTCTAGCTCCTGTCATTGTGAGCAGGAGCTAAAGACAACGCTCGGACAACCCAAATTAACCCACCCGTTCCGCCAATTCCAACCAGCGCTCAGTGGCCCGATCGATATCCTGCGTCAACTGAGCCAAACGATCCGATAACTTCTTCATCTCTGCAAACCCGCTAGGAGCATTGTTAGACAAAATCTTCTCAATCTCTTCTTTTTCAGCTTCCATCTGCGGAATCTTACTTTCTAATTGTTCGTATTCCCGCTTATCATTGAAGGATATTTTGGTAGATTTTTGAGTGGAAGTAGGGGATTTTGAATTGTTAGATTCAGCGATCCGCGTAAGCTTTTCTTTTTCTTTTTGGCCTTGGACTTCCTTAGCTTCTTCCGCTTTCTTATAGTCTAAATACACCGAATAATTGCCGGGATACAAGCGCAAATTGCCGCCCGGTTCCAAGGCGAAAACCATGTCGATCGTGCGATCGAGAAAATAGCGATCGTGTGACACCACAATCACGCAGCCGTTAAAATCTTCGAGATAATCCTCCAAAACCGCCAAAGTCTGCACGTCCAGGTCGTTTGTCGGTTCGTCCAAAATCAGCACGTTCGGCGCGCTCATCAGCACTTTCAACAGAAATAACCGGCGCTTTTCCCCGCCCGAAAGTTTGTTAATCGGTGCATACTGTTGGTTGGGTGGAAACAGAAACTTTTCCAACATTTGAGAAGCGGTAATGATTTCCCCATCCGCCGTTTGCACCAATTCCGCCACACTTTTCAAGTATTCAATAACTCGCTGGTCTTCGTTCGGGGTCAAATCCTCTGAATGCTGGTCAAAATAACCGATATGAATGGTTGTGCCAATTTCGACAGTACCCGAATCCGGCTGAATGCGTCCGGTGATGATATCCATCAGCGTCGATTTTCCCGCACCGTTGCTACCAATAATTCCTATCCGGTCTTCGGGAGTGAAATTGTAGGTAAAATCTTTAATTAAAGTGCGATCGCCATAGGCTTTACAGATATTCAATAACTCAATCACCTTCTTACCAATCCGGCGGCCCGCTGTGGCAATTTCGACTTTGCCGTTGGCTGTTTTGAACTCCTGGGCTCGCATATCTTTAATGCGATCGATCCGAGCTTTTTGCTTGGTACTCCGCGCTTTCGGCCCGCGTTTGAGCCATTCCAATTCGCGCCGCAATACACCCGCGTGTTTGCGAACAGTGCTGGCTGCGGATTCTTCAGCTAGGGCTTTTTTCTCCAAGTAATAAGCGTAATTGCCAGCATAATTGTAAAGGTCGCCGCGATCGATCTCCAGGATGCGATTGGTAACGCGATCGAGAAAATAGCGATCGTGCGTAATCAGCAGCAAAGCACCGCGATAGCCGTTCAAATAGTTTTGCAACCACTCCACAGACAGCGCATCCAAGTGGTTTGTCGGTTCATCCATCAGCAACACATCGGGCTCGGACAACAAAGCCGTTGCTAAGGCAATTCGCTTGCGGTAGCCGCCCGACAAGTCGGCAATTTTCGCATCAAAATCCTCAATCCCCAACTTTGTCAAAATCAATTTTGCCTTCGTTTCCAAGTCCCACGCATCCACCTCATCGATGCGTTCAGACACTGCAGACAGACGCGCCATCAACTTGTCTGTATCGCCTTTGCCGTGGGACAATTGATCGGAAATTTCCTCGTATTCTCGCACTAAAGCCATTTGTTCGCCACTGTCAGCAAATACTTGCTCTAACACAGTGTGATTTTCGTCTAAATCCGGCTGTTGGGGCAGATAGACAATTGTAGACCCTGGATTGACCCAGCGATCGCCAGAGTCGATCGACTCCAAGCCTGCAATCATTTTCAGCAGGGTTGATTTCCCGGAACCGTTAGTGCCGATGAGTCCGACTTTATCGCCTTCATCGAGGCTGAAGCTGGCATCTGTCAAGAGTTCTTTGATGCCGAAGTCTTTTTTGATCGATCGCAGAGTAAAAATAGTCATCTGTATAGAAAGTCATTTACCTGACTTAGTTTAACGCAAGTTCGATCGAGTCCGGCTGCATGGATATGGTCTATCGTTCCGATGAAACTTCTTCAAGACAGGGGCGAACTCGATTTTTATGACTATCTAAATCTTGATCAATGTTAAGAATAGGAGATACTGATGGCGACTCAGAGGGAGCGGATGTAGACATAGATAAGCTGTTTGCAGTAGTTGACAGCTAGACAGATTCTACTGATGTAGCGGTATAATAAACCTGATTTGATGCGTTAATTTTGGGTAAATGGTGCTCAGAAGTGAGGATTGACAAACAAAACTTGTATACGATAAAATGTCCATATTAAAATGTTAGACCGCACTATATGGGCATCAATATGTCTCCTGATTACGAAGAGTGTAGAAGAAACCTAGAAAATCTCGTCGCTTGGTATAAGCCAGCACCTCGAAACGAGGCTACTACTCGTTTCCAAATCATTGATCGTCTCTTTTTTGAGTGTTTAGGATGGTCAAAAGATGATGTTGTCATGGAAGAGTATCACAATCGAGAATATGCAGATTATACTTTTAACGCTCCTCGAAGAATTTTGATAGTCGAAGCTAAAAAAGAAGACCTGTATTTTGAGATACCTGCTGGCAAATGTAAACTTGAGCATTCCATTACATCCCTATCGAGAGACAATGCTAATCTGAAAGCTGCCATTTCTCAAGCTGCGGCATATTGTCAAGAGCGTGGTGCTCCTTTTGGAGCCGTATCTAACGGTTATCAACTGGTTGCCTTCATTGCTGTGAGAAGCGACGGTATAGCACCACTGGAGGGGAAAGCGTTGGTATTTTCCTCTCTTGAAAAAATGTTAGAAAATTTTTTCGATCTCTGGCAGTCATTATCTAAAGCAGGAATAGAAGAGAAAAATATTCAAGCTAGACTTATTGGAAATTTACAAGCCCAAATTCCTAGAAAACTATCGGAAACTATCGCCACATATCCTGGTATCAAAGGTAGAAACGTATTTCAAACCGATCTTCAAACCGTTAGCGATTTAGTGATTGAAGACCTTACTCGCTCTGAGACTTTAGAAAAAACATTTCTTGAAGAGTGCTACTGTAAGACAGGGGCATTATCGCAACATTCTCTTGCAAGTAAAACAATTTTAGAAACAAGATATGCTGCTCTTTTTGACTCAAATACTCCCTCACCCGTTTTAGTACAAGCCGTTGATAGGCAAGGCATTTCTCCAGAGTTACTTGCTGAAAGCATTAGTCGCCGACCTATCCTCCTTATAGGTAGTGTTGGTGTAGGTAAAACAACTTTTATAAGAAACTTAATGAAGGTGGAAGCTCCTTCTGTTTTTGAAAAAGCTATTACCCTATATATCGATCTTGGTTCTAAGGCAACTCTCTCAGCGGATCTGAAGTCATTTGTTATCGAAGAAGTGATAGAGCAACTTCGAGACAACTATCAGATAGATATCGAGGAACGTAACTTTGTTCGCGGTGTCTATCATTCAGATATACAACGATTTCGCAAAGGTATCTATTCAGACTTGTATGAATCAGATCCACAACGATTCAAGGAGAAAGAAATTGAGGTATTAGAGAAAAAAATTACTACTCCTGAAGAACACCTCAAGCAATCCCTAAAGCATATTGCAACTGCACGCCAGAAGCAACTCATAATGATTTTAGATAATTCAGATCAGAGAGATGAATACATTCAGCAGCAGGTTTTTCTTATTTCTCAAGAGATAGCAGAACACTGGTCAACTACGGTATTTGTTACTCTGCGTCCTGAAACTTTTCATCGTTCTCAGCAAATAGGAACACTCAGTGGATATCACCCTAAAGCATTTTCTGTATCTCCACCAAGAGTTGATCTGGTTCTTGAAAAACGTTTATCCTTTGCTCTCAAGCTTACTCGTGGCGAAATCCCGATTCAGTCTCTGCCCGAAGGGATGGGAGTACGTTTAAGTTCATTAGAATCCGTTATTTGCTCATTTCTGAAATCGCTCAAAATCAATAGGGAGCTTAGTGAGTGTATCGATAATATATGTGGTGGGAATATTCGTTTAGCTTTAAATTTAGTGAGAGGCTTTTTTGGTAGTGGTCACGTTGATACGTGGAAGATTGTTGAAATCCAACGTGATGAGGAAAGAGGTTACACCGTGCCTCTGCATGAGTTTCTAAGAGCAGTTATCTTTGGGGATAATTTGTACTATGATTCGAGTCGCTCTCCCATTGCAAACCTTTTTGATATCTCTTCTAACGATCCTAGAGAACATTTTCTTTTACCTCTGTTGATAGGTGCAATTCATTCATTAGGATCTTCTAGCCCTAATGGAGAATTTGTGGAAACAGCCGTTATTTATGAACACTTACAAGGAACGGGCTTTACTGCCGAGCAGATTGATGAGGCGCTGATTGTGAGTACCAGAAAGAAAATGATTGAAACTGCTGCTCGCCTAATACCTCAGCCTGGTCAGATAATGCCACATACGTTGCGTGTTACCACTCTAGGTTTGTATCACATTACTCGATTGTGCAGCTTGTTTGAGTATGTTGATGCTGTTGTGATCGATACTCCTATACTTGATGCCGAGGTGAGAGAATTAATCAGTGATGTTCAGCCGATAGATTTACGCCTAAACAGAGCAGAGTCCTTTCGGCGTTATCTTGATCTCCAATGGTCAAAAATGAATGTGCAAGGTCTAGGTTTTGATTGGCGTAACGCATCTGTAAAGCTGAAGACGGAAATCGATCGGATTCGCAATGTAAACTCTCGATAAGTTTTGGTAACTTGGGACTTGACTTAACTATCGAAAATTCAGCATAAGTAACAGCTAAAAAACGCCTAACAATTCAAATGCAGCGGACGGTAGCAAGTCGCTGATGTTGAGTTCGAGCCTATCTGCCACAAGCGACTATGCTGTTATCCTGCGTACTGTACGCAAGCAAGGTTGTTTAAAAGGATTCGTGCCGATCGACTGCTTAAAAAGATCGGCGAAAAGTCCGTTAAGGTTATCTGTTTTCAGCCGAGATTAGGCAAGCAAAATGGTTGGCTTTGTGGGTAAGTGCCAGCGATCGCCCATCGGTATCACACATCACTGCAACCGACCTTATGCTAAGTTATTTTTGGAATTAGGAGCGATCGCCCGCGCCAGCAGAAAAGGAGGATGTACAAAAATGGGTAAAGGCAGGTTAGAAGCATTCAGCGATGGTGTAATCGCCATTCTCATCACCATTATGGTGCTGGAATTGAAAGTGCCCCATCAAGCTGATTTAGCTGCGCTGCGTCCGCTAGTTCCAGTATTTCTGAGCTATGTACTCAGTTTTATTTATCTTGGTATTTACTGGAACAACCACCATCACTTGTTACAAGCGACTCGGCAGGTCAATGGTAATGTGTTGTGGGCTAATTTGCATTTGCTGTTCTGGTTGTCACTCATTCCCTTTGTCACTGCCTGGACAGGCGAGAACCACTTCGCCGCCTGGCCAGTTGCGCTTTATGGCACAGTGCTGTTGTTGGCTGCGATCGCTTACTTCATTCTTACTCGTGTTCTTATTTCTCACCACGGTAAAGATTCCACTCTGGCAATCGCACTTGGGCGAGACTTTAAGGGTAAAGTATCAGTGGTGATTTATGCCGTAGCAATCCTGCTTTCCTTTGTGAACTCATGGTTGGCTTTCATGCTGTATGTTTTAGTTGCAATAATGTGGCTTATCCCCGATCGGCGTATTGAGAAAACTCTGAATTCGTGAAGAAGATTCCACAAAAAGCCATTCCCGCCAGCTAACAGTTCGCTTTACCAATTAGCAAATTACCATTCATCACAACGGACTTTTTCTTGAACCTGGTCAAGGTCGTTCTTACTACTTTGGTCAAGACCTCTATACCTTCAAGGCAGTTGGTGAAGAAACAGGGGAAACCTATGCGCTTGGTGAGGTAATTGTTACATCTGGTGGCGGTACGCCGACCCATCGGCACAACCGAGAAAATGAATCATTTTATGTTCAAGCTCGAAAGTTTCAACAATTGCTTTGGCCGTTTTACCCGTTGGGCGATCGGGTATTTGTAGGGAGAGGGGCCGACTGCTTAAATACATGGTTGAAATGAAATTGACTCCTATGCGGCAATGGAGGTAAATCTGCAAATTTAATATGTTGATTCAGATGTTCGTTGATGTAATCGGTTTGAGTTTCTGATTATATTGTGCTTCGCCAATGCGATCGCTATCTCTGGGATGCTTTTGGGAACCGGCATTGCAAGCCATAGCTTGATTGTGCCTAGATAGCAATCACTTTTGAAGTCATTGTAGAAATATAAAGTTTTAATTTTAATAATTTTCCCTGAATTTAGTTCGCTTGGTTTCCAACTTAAAATTTCAATACACAGCAGCCACCTTGACAGGGCTGGCAGTACGCACCTTACTTGTATCTAAAGACAGGTTGTTTCAACAATATTATCTCTACCTTTCGGAATAGATAAGCCCGCCCTGATATCACGCCACAAAAATAATGTTTTGAGTAAAAAGGCGGGGGTGGAAAGTACGAATGCAGATTGTAGGGTTTCCTTGCCTGTCATTCCCAAGTGCGATCGCCGAAGATAAGGGTATAGAAATTAAACGGCTGGTTTTCACCCGCCCTTACACAAAATGAACTCACAACTAGAACAACAAGTAACAATTCTACAAGACGAAACAGCAGCGGCCGGAAATTCAGCCAACCCAACAGTTGAAACTCATGTATTCGCCTCAGAATTTGCAACAGAGGAAAAAGTTAGAGTGGAAGAATTTAAGATTAGCGCCGACAGCCTAATTGGTAAAGTCAAAGAACTAATTGAGCAAGGAAAACTCCGCCGCCTCGTCATCAAAAACTCGCAAGGGCGGACTTTGGCAGACATTCCGCTGATGGCGGGATTGGTAGGCGGCGTTGCAGGATCAGTAGTCTTTCCAATTGCTGCTGTACTGGCTACAGTGGGGGCAGTTGTGGCTCATTTGACTGTAGCTGTCGAGCGCAAAGAGCAGTAGTGGATTTGTATAAAGCGAGGAAAGCGAAGCAATCTCAGAGTCTGGGATTGCTTCGCTTTCGCTTTTTATGTATTAAAAATAATTGCGATCGCCACCTTATATATAAGCCTGTGCTAAACTGATGTCAAAATTTTAGAAAAGAATCGCGATGTCAATTCAACCCAGAGAATACGACGCCGTACTTGGCTCTAACAATACAGTAGTACCTACAGATGCTGTTTTAGGCGGAATAGAAGGAGTCAAGCGGCGAATTGCCATTGGAGACATTGAATCTAGAATCACTGCTCTTTCTCAAGCATTAAATTATGGAGAAGCGGGTTTAGATTTAGTTATTCAAGCGCTTCAAGATCGATCCAAACAAATCCAATGGTCTGCTTATGGATTACTTGCTCTAAAAGCCGAAACCAAAGTAGAACAAGCACTCCGATCTTTTTCATTAATTTCTGAGACCGGAATAGATTACACCTCGTTACAATATTTACTGGCAAGTCAAGAATGGGAAAAAGCAGACGAACAAACTCGCAAGCTGGTGCTGCAAGCTGCTAATCGATCGGACAACTGGTTGAGAAAAGAAGACATTCAATCTTTAGCTTGTGAAGATTTATTTATTATTGATAGACTTTGGACAATATACAGTCAGGGTCGTTTTGGCTTTAGCGTACAAAAACGCATTTGGGAAAGTTTGGGTTCGGAAAAACCGGATGGAACCAGATGCCAAGAGTTTAGCGATCGCGTAGGATGGCACAAGCAAAAAACTGAAACCGATAGCTACTACGATATCCTCAAACTATATACAATCAAAAGACGCGAGGATATTCCTTGCGGCTTGAATGCTCCTGAAGGAAACTTACCCAGTATTTGTGAGTTTGGTGGAGGTGAGCTGTTGTCGTGGTATGAATCGCCCGATACTGAATCTACTATGGGTTTTTACGGGGGTGGCGGCTATAGAAATAAATGGTCAAATGACTCGTTTTTTGGGGCAGACATGGTTGCTTGTTTTCTCAAACGCATCCAAGCTTGTCCGGAAATTCTTTAAGCCATAACTAATTAGTTTACTGGAGGCAGAGCCTCCTGACATTTATTCCCAGGCTCTTCCTGGGAACGAGTCCAACGAGTCCACAAGTCTCATACTCTCGTTACCAGGAAGAGCCTGGTAACGCAGATCCAGAGGCTCTGCCTCGCAGCTTCTAACGAGTCAATCTTAAAGTCTGCGATTGCTTAGCTTTAATTCGATGCTTTTGCTGACTCTCGATCTAAATAATTGTAAACAATCCGCGAAATTCGACGCACAAACTCTCTCACGATCGGGTCATTGTAAGGACGTTTGACAAAGATGGCGGCCAAATAACGCTTGCCGTTGGGCATATCAATAATTCCAGCATCGCCAACTACAAAGCCGATATCTCCAGTTTTGTCAGCAATAACTGCGCCAGGGCCCAAACCGGAAGGCAAAAGCGTTCTAGTTGTTGTGTGCCGCAGTAATTCTAAAGCTTGTTCCCGACTCGATTCAGAAACTAATTTATCGCGAGACAGCATCGCCAGCAACTTTACCATATCCACAGAACTTGTGGTATTTGTTCCTTGAAAATCTCCCAACCAATTGCGAATTCTGGTATCAGTTAATCCCCAACTGCGAAAACGCTCGTTGAGTTTAGCAATTCCCCCCAAACGTTCAATAATCATGTTGGTGGCTGTATTGTCGCTGATGGTAATCATTTTATCTACGGTTTCTCTGATGCTAAACCGAGTGCCATTTGGTCTGTCTTGCATAGTTCCAGAACCGCTGGCCACTAAGTCGGACTTCATAACTAATGTTTCGTCTAGGCTAACTTTGCCTGCGTCTACATCTTGATAAAAAGCAATCAGAATTGGTAATTTGATGGTACTGGCGGCGGGAAATACTCGATCGCCCTTGATGTCCAAATAGTTTCCTGTATCTAAATCCAGAAAAAACATTCCGGCGCTAAGGGATCTATACTGTGCGATCGCACTTTGGATTTGAGGCTTGATGGCTGCCATTTCCGAGCCTGTGGACAGCCCCAAATCAGCCGAATAGTTTCTCTGATTTCCCGGCGAAACAGGGGGCGTAACTTGACCTGCTGCTTGTTCTATGCGGGTAATAGCTGTGGGTATAAAAGACTCGTTGCCCGCTATTTGCTCTGGATTTGGCAACTGAAACGACCAGCGCGTGGCAGATTCTCTAATGACTCGGACTTTTTGCGGGTCTAACTTATAACCGGGAGTTAATTGTATGACTAACCTGGTAGTTTCTGTGTCAAACTGCCCGACTCTAATTTGTTGAATAGCTGAGTTGTAACTTTGAGGAGTTTCGGGATACTCCAAGACTATTCCCGGTAAGTCAATTACTAAGCGGGTAGGATTAGCAATTAGTTTAACTTCCGGCTGAACTCCTGAATCTGTGGTTAAATTGAGCTGATTTCCCCTGGGATCGAAGTGCCAAGATGTTAGTGTATCAGCTTTTGCGGGCAGGGCGATCGAGAAAAGGCTAAGGGCGGCCGGCAACAGCCATCGCAGTTTAGGAGTCATGTGTGAAGAGAAAGAGTTTAACGGCTGCAACGAGAAAGCGGCTGAAAAAACCTTATCAACCGCTTTCGAGACGAAGCACCTAGCATCATACAGTCAACTCTTGCCTGCAGCCGTAAGTTTTTTATTTTATTTGGGAGTATTCCGTTTCCGGCACTCCTGTCAAATCCGGTTCTATTACCCCTTTTTGTTCCAGTTTGGCGCAGGCAGACAAAACATTGTACACTGGCGGATTCTCTTGGCAGAATTCTTGTTTTGCAGGCACAAAATTTATTCACCTGCGATGAATTCAAGTTAGGCGACTTCTCGATTTCTAGCATCTTCGAGCGAGTCGATCGCGGCTTTTAAAAACACTTTTCCTTTAGCAACAAATCGGCGATCGCTCAAAGGATCGTAAGCTTCCCAATTACCGCTAACTTCGCGATCGCGCCACAAAAACCAGCAGCGGTAGATTTCCCCGCTATCTATATCATCGCACAAAGCCAGCCAATCATCCCCCGTGAGAGCGCTAGCATCTAATGCTACCAATTCCATCCATGCAAGTGCAGTGCAGGCATCGATCGCCTCAGCATCAACGGAGTCAGATTTTGTAGCTATAGGTTGCGGCGAACACAGTGTAGACTTCATAATTTCTCCTTAATTAAATGAATGAATTTGCCTATTTATGAAACTGACCCGGTACGCCAAGTGGAAAAACTGTGTTTTGATAAATTTCTGGTTCATCAAATTTACCAGCGGCTGATGCTTCTGTTAAATTATTAAGTGTATTAATTGTGAAAATGGCGGCGGTTCCCAAAGCGGCCATTGCCAGTCTGTGTAAGATTTTGCTCATTTGGCTGCTCCTTTTTTGCTTGGTGTATCTACTCTAAAAAGTTAAGTGGTGATTAGTGGCGGAGATTGGGGAGTTAAGAAAAACTTTTTCTCCTCAAATATATTCAACTGTTGAAGCCGTTATCAGGACAGAGTTTGAGGAGTCGATCGCCCCAAAAACCTCTCCAAGTAAAATCCCTTAAATTCCGGCTGGCTGATTATCTTCCTTAAAATCGCCCAAAATAGGAACTTAAGGCGTTAAAATTTCTAAATTCGTTCCCCTTTCACTGCAAGCGAAGTGCTCAAGTCAAAACGTGATCGCGGTCGCATTCTCACTGCCTCTGGCTTAAAGAAACTTAACGAGGCGCTCCAAGAATGGTCTGACCGAAATAATATTAGAGGTACTCTGACTGAAATCGAGGCTGAATCTGGCGTCGGTGCCGATACAGTCAGCAAAATTAAGCAGGGTAGAGAAGGTGCGGATTTGAGTAAAATTCGACAGTTGTTCGCGGCTTTTGAAATGACTCTGGCTGCTAGCGACCACCGATCGGCTAAACTTGAGGAACCGGAAAATTTAGACGAGCTGGACAATTCGCCGGCAGCGGAAGATACAGCCAGCAGCAGAATTGTTAAAGTATTTGTCAGTTATCGCAGCGCCGAACCCGATCGCGAGTTGGGAAAACAGTTAGAAACGGCCTTAAGCGCGATCGGTCATACAGTTTTCACCGCAGAAAATAACATTAGATTGGGAGATAATTGGTTCGATCGCATTAATTTTTTCCTCCAAGAATGCGATTATTTGCTGATACTTTTGCCGCCCACGGGAAACCAAAGCGAACTACTAACATATCAAGTTCAGCAAGCAAAAGAACTGCAAGACTCCCGCCCTGACAGAAAACCCATAATTCTCCCCATCCGCGTCGGCTTTCCCCTGAACGCGCCTCTAAATCACGACTTGCGGGGCTATCTGTA
The DNA here is from genome assembly GCF_036704575.1 of Microcoleus sp. K5-D4. Taxonomy (NCBI): domain Bacteria; kingdom Bacillati; phylum Cyanobacteriota; class Cyanophyceae; order Oscillatoriales; family Microcoleaceae; genus Microcoleus; species Microcoleus sp. K5-D4. Next base: position 30,432 of record NZ_JAUBSD010000057.1, on the reverse strand, counting down.
CCGGATCAAACAGAGGGAATGGAAAACCACCGCCGACACTCCAATTATTATCGAAGAGGTTCTGAATTTACTAGCAGAACAACCCGCACCCGTCGTAGAAGAAACGGAAGATTTAACACAAAAACAGCTATTAGAAATTAGCAGCGACGAAATACCTCTACCCGCCGCCGAACCTGAATTACCGGGAGGACAAGTCGATGTCGCTTCTCAATTTTATGTAGAACGCCCCCCCATCGAAGAACGCTGCTATCAAACTATTGTGCAGCCCAGCGCGTTAATTAGAATCAAAGCACCGAGACAAATGGGCAAAACTTCCTTGATGGCAAGAATTTTGCATCACGGAGCCCGTCAAGGCTATTGCACCGTTCCGCTAACTTTTCAGTTAGTAGATAAAGGCGTATTTGCCAACTTAGATAAATTCTTAAAGTGGTTTTGCGCTTACGTCGGTCGCGAGTTGCACTTACCCAATCAATTAGAGGATTATTGGGACGAGATTTTCGGCAGCAAAGTCAACTGCAAAGACTACTTTGAAAAATACATTTTGCCGCAAATCGACAGTCCTTTAATTTTAGGATTAGACGAGATCGATCGCGTTTTCCAATATCCCGACATTGCCGAAGACTTCTTAGGACTGCTGCGGGCGTGGCACGAAGAATCAAAGCGGCGCGACATCTGGAAAAAACTGCGATTAATTGTAGTTCACTCCACCGAAGTTTACATCCCGATGAACATCAATCAATCGCCTTTCAACGTCGGATTACCAGTCGATTTACCGGAATTTAACCATCAACAAGTACAAGAGTTAGCAGCGCGGCACAACTTGAATTGGTCGGAGGCAGAAGTTGAGGAATTGATGGCAGTTGTCGGCGGTCATCCGTATTTAGTGCGAGTTGCATTATATCACATTTCGCGATCGGGTTTGACACTCGATGAATTAAAAGAAACTGCGATCGCAGATGCGGGAATTTACAGCGACCATTTGCGCCGGCAGTTGTGGAATTTGGAAGAATATCCTGAGTTAGCGCAGGGGATGAGAGAGATTGTGACTGCGGACTCTCCGGTGCCATTAAAGGCGATGCAGGCTTTTAAGTTGGACAGTTTGGGGTTGGTGAGATTGCAGGGGAACGAGTGCGTGCCGAGGTGCGAACTGTACCGACAATATTTTCGATCGCACTTGAGTAAAATCGTATAATTAACATCTGGCACTTTTTTTAATTAATAGGTAAACCGCAGATTTAAGGCAGATGCAACAGATTTACGCAGATAATTTTAAGATAGGAGAGCCAATGAATGCCAGAGGTATAAGATTCAGAAAAATTAAGCATTTTTTTTGAATTTATCTGCGTTAATCAGCGTCAATCTGCCTTAAATCTGCGGTTGCTCTATTAATCAAAAAATTATGCCAGAGGTATAAAGTATTTAAACCAAATTTGGTATACAATGCAGTTAAATACTCTAACAATCATCAGGTAAACGCGACCAGTGAACGATATTTTTTTAATCACTTCCGATAATTGGCTGGATTGGATAACCGTGTTTGGTTATCTAGGTGTTACTGTTTTCATTATGTGGCGCGTGTTCACCACAAAGTAGATATATGTTAAAACTCGGTAAAATCATAACTAAATCAACTCCCACATACTGTTATGTCGCCTGTTGAAAGCGTCGCAGCAATTCCCAACGATCTGATTTTCCGCTTGAGCATCGAGCAGTATCATGCCATAATTCAAGCTGGAATTTTCACGGATGATGACTCTGTAGAATTGCTGGAAGGTTGGCTGGTTTTCAAAATGCCAAAAAATCCACCGCATCGAGTCACAACTCGTCTTGTCAGAACAGCTTTAGAGAATATTTTACCTGCGGGGTGGTATGTTGATTCCCAAGAACCGATCACGCTTTCCAACAGCGAACCCGAACCTGATCTAGTGGTTGTTCGAGGGGAGACGCGACAGTATCTCGATCGGCATCCGGGGGCTGAAGATATTGCCCTTATTATTGAAGTATCAGATACGACGCTTCAGCGCGATCGAACTGTAAAAAAACGGATTTATGCCCGCGCTGGAATTGCAATTTATTGGATTGTGAATCTTGTTGAAGGACTGGTTGAGGTGTACTCTCAACCTCTTGTTGAAGTTGAGCAGCCTGATTATAGTCAAAGGTTGGATTTCGGGCGATCGGCTGTTATACCGATTATTATTGAAGGGATAGAAATTGGGGCGATCGCTGTAGATGCTCTTTTGCCTTGATTTTGATTGAAAGCTATTGATTATTGGTTAATTGCTCTCTCAACTTTCGCAAAATTGGAATTTGTTCCAACTGTTCCGGCCGTATACTATCCCAGTCTAACCCTGTCGGACGCGGATAACTTGTATTAGTCTCAATTACCTCCTCAGCAGTAACAATCCTATTCAGCGCCCAATCGTGAGCTTGCATTGGTAAACGCGAATCTGCCACTATTTGCAAAGGATGCACTGTTGTGACAATTGGCGTATCGATTTGTACTAACCCGAATTCCTTCAACATAGCCAATTCCAAATCGGCAAATCCTGCACCTTTCCCGGTTCTTCCACCGCCCGGCCCTGCTGCTACGCAGCCGACTATTACTAAATCAATCGGCTCCATTTCTGCAAAACTTACTAATTTTCCGCACGTGAGTGCTTTGCGGGCGATCGCACTTTCGGCAATTGATAGATTTTGCCGCTGCAAATCCTCAGCAGTTAACTCTACAAAACAGCGCTCGTCTGTCAATCGCGGTACTGCCATATACAGGCGTTTTCCCTCCTGCAAAGCTCGCATCCGCACCGGAATTTGGGGCGAATCTGGATTGCACTTAATCGTTTTTGCTTGTTGCCATATTTGTAAAGTTGCCAATCTTTCTGCAGCCAACTGTGCACCGATAAAGTTTGGAATATGACCAAACGGATCGCCAATAGATGCGGCTTGCTGAATCAGCAAAGACCAAATTTCAGCTCTTAACTTGTCTTTGTCGTCGTTATATCCCGTCCAATCAGTTTTCATACTGTATTGTGTTACAATTTATCATACAGAATTATGCTTTAATACCGCCTCACTTCTTCAGTCTGCGAAGGCGGACTTTGTTTGTTTAGTAGTGGTTTCAACCGCCGAATAACTTATATGAATTTTACCACAAAGCCCAGTTACTATCAAGTCGGCGGCAGTCTCACCAATAACGCTCCCAATTATGTGAAGAGGCAAGCCGACGACGACCTTTATAACGGATTGAAGGCCGGGGAATTTTGCTATGTTTTGAATTCCCGGCAAATGGGCAAATCTAGCTTGCAGGTGCGGACAATTCAGCGGCTGAGAAATGAAGGAATTGCTTGTGCTGCGATCGACATTTCGGAAATTGGCAACCGCGGCGTCACTCCTGAACAGTGGTATGCTGGTTTGCTACGCATTCTCGAAAATAACTTTAACCTGTCCGATATTGTCAACGTGCGGACTTGGTGGCGCGATCGCAATTTTTTAACCCCGGTTCAAAGATTGAGCGAATTCATCGAAACCGTACTGTTACCCAACATTTCCAGCAATATTGTCATTTTTATTGACGAAATCGACAGCATTCTCGCCCTAGATTTTCCCGCCGACGATTTTTTAGCCTTAATTCGATCGTGCTACAACAAGCGCGCCAACAATTCAGAGTTTGATCGCCTAACTTGGGCCCTTTTAGGCGTAGCATCGCCGACAGATTTGTGCCGCGAGCAAAATGCCACCAGCAATACCCCTTTTAATATTGGCAAGGCGATCGAATTAACTGGTTTTGACGAAACAGAAGCTCAACCGCTAGCAGCGGGATTGGCAGAGCTTACAGACAGCCCTAATCAAGTTTTGAGGGAGGTTTTGTATTGGACGGGCGGGCAGCCGTTCCTGACTCAAAAGCTGTGCAAACTTCTGCTGGAAAATCCACAATTAATCCCGAATTTAGCCGCCCGTTGCCAAGAGGGGGAGGAAGATTCAGCCGCCCGTTGCCAAGAGGGGGAGGAAGAGGCAGCCGCCCGTTGTCAAGAGGGGGAAAAAGATAAAATTAACACTTCTAAAGAGTGGGTGGAGAAAGTAGTGCGCTTGAAAATCGTGGAGAATTGGGAAACTCAAGATGTGCCCGAACATTTGTCCACAATTCGCGATCGGCTTTTCAAAGAAAACCAGCGCATTGTCAGGAGACTGGGATTCTATCAGCAAATTTTAGAACAAACTGAAATTGTCCCCGATGGTAGTGCCGAACAAATGGAGTTGCGATTAAGCGGATTAATCGTTAAGCGGGGGGAAAAATTAACAATTTCTAATCCTATTTATGAAGCTGTATTTAACAAACAATTAATTGAAGAAAAATTAGAAAAACTCTCGCCTTACTCGGAAGCGATCAAACTCTGGCTAAATTCTAGCTGTGAAGATGATTCTCAACTGTTGCGAGGGAATGATTTGCAGTCAGCATTAGTTTGGGCGGCAGGAAAAAGTTTGAGAAACGAAGATTTTCAATTTTTGACTGCCAGCCAGAAAGTTATTTTGAGCGACCAAAATCAACTGCTGCATTCAGCTACACTAGAAACCAAGAAAGCAGTGTGCGATGCCGAAAAAGCTTGGAGTGAAGCTGACTCTGCCAAACAAAAAGCCAAACAGTGGATCGGCATCGGTTCTGCGGTACTGGCAGCATCGTTAGTGGCAGCGATCGGCTTTTCAACTCTCGCTTACCAACGCTTTAAACTAGCACAAGCAAGTATTGAAATCGAACAAAATGGCAGCGATGCTTTATTGTTGGCTGTTTCTCAAAAGACAGAAAATAGCGAAGCTTTATCAGAAGCTTTACTGAGAGCGATTGCCTCTGGTAAAAAGTTAAAAACATTGGTGATAAACAAACCGCGCCTAGAACAATATCCTGCGACTATACCGCTGTTAGCCTTACAAGTCATCCTCGATAAAATTAGCGAAAAAGAGCAGATTAAAACCTCATCTCTTCCACAAAGAAAGATGAAGTGGCAAGCTCATATCGGTGCAGTTACAAGTGTCAACTTTAGCCCAACTCGGCCAATTTTAGTAACCGCAGGAATAGACGATACAGTTCGGATTTGGAACGTGTTCGGGCAAAAACTTGTTGAATGGAAAGCTTTGCAGCAGTCCGTTAATATGGTAAACTTTAGCCCTAACGGTAAGTTTTTAGCAACTGCAGGGAGAGACGGCACAGTTAAAATATGGAATTTATCAGGAAAAAATATTTCTACATTCAAAGAGATTCAAGGCTCAGTTACTAGCATCAGTTTTAGTCCCGACGGACTGTTGTTGGCGGCAGCAGGAATAGACAGCAATGCTGCAATTTGGAAATTGTCAAAACTGCCAAAATCAATATCGTCTAGCGTCGTGAAACTCCCTGGTCACAACGGCTTAGTGAGAAGCGTAACTTTTAGCCCAAACGGCGATTTTATAACGACTTTAGATGGCAACTCAACAGTGCGGATTTGGAATTGGTCGGGCAAGCTGAAAAAAACACTGCCTGTTCAAGCAATTGGGATCAGTTTCACTCCGGCTCAACACCCGTCTCGCTTTACTACAGTAACATTGAATGGCAAAGTTGGGCTGTGGAACCTGCCAGAAAAAGAATTAGTTAAGGAATTTCAAACCTTGCATTTTGATGCAAAATCAATTAGTTTTAGTCCCGACGGAGAACGGCTTGCTACCGTGGGAATTGACAAGACTGTACGGCTGTGGAATTTAGCGGGGCGGCAGGTTGCTCAATTTGAGTTCGAGGAGAATGTTGTTAGTGTCAGTTGGAGTCGAGACGGAAAGCAAATTGCTGTGGCTGGAAGCAACGGCACTGTCTGGCTGAGGCAGGTTGAAGGGTTAGAAGAATTGCTAAAGCAAAGCTGCAATTTTTTCACCACTCAACCGAAGTATTTTACAAGAGTTTCAACTCTCTGCAAGTAGGACACGGCATTGCCATGTCCTACCCGTAGCTAATGAGTTATTACTATCAATTTACTTTAACAGGCGAAACACTTACATTAGGACTTGTGACTCTTTTTAAGAGTTCTTGTCGGGCTTGTTCGGGATTTTGCCCTTTGGGTACTTGATATAATAATCTACAGGAACCGTCTTGAGGATTAGCTGCACAAATAATTAGTTGACCGGTGGACGATGCACCTGCTGTGACAATATTATCCCAGCTTCCTTGGGGTTGCGAGTTGTTGAGAATTCCTGATACTCTGGTACATCGAGTAATCGCATCTTCTCCTGATTCATTGAAATAGTTATCAGCTAGCCACAAAATAACGGGAATATTTTTGCCTTGTTGGACAGCAATTGTAGCGGGGCGGCCGCCAGCAGCACCGCAAAAGAATGAAGGCGTTTGGGCAAAGGCTGGACTGTTTGCTAAAATCTGAGCAGCAAGGGCAATAATTGACGCGCTAAAACCTGACTTTAAGAGCCGAAATTTCATGAGCAGTAATAAGCTTTTTCATTTAAGGTTACTAATAGTCTAAAAAGTTAAACTGTTTGTTGCCGGGAAGATTAGGCATTTAGAGAAAAAAATAAAATTGATTCTGAAAATTTTGGCATCATCGCACACACTGACCTCATCTAAGCCAAAACTCTGGGAAAAAAGCTCGCTGACCAACACCAAAGGCAGAAAATAGATGCAGCCCTAGGGGGCGCAGGCGCCAAGGTATAGGGTAAAGGAGTGCTTTTTCAGCGTTTTTTGCTGAGCCTCGCTGTTCTTGATGCCGTCCCACCTAAAGTGGAACCTGTGTTAACATCGAACAAAATATTCTCTTTAATAATCAACAATGGGCAATGTTCTGGTGCTGAACGCCTCCTACGAACCCCTTAACATCACCAATTGGCGAAGGGCGGTAGTTTTGTTGCTGAAAGGAAAAGCAGAACAGGTAGAACACAACGGGAAATTTATTGCGCCAAACTTCCCGCTACCAACTGTGATCCGACTGCGGCATTATGTCCGAGTTCCCTATAAGGATATTCCGCTGACCCGCCGGAACATCTTGCACCGGGATGCACACTCTTGTCAATACTGTAGTTATACGGGGGACGATTTAACCCTCGATCATGTAATTCCCCGATCGCGCGGGGGAGGGGACAGTTGGGAAAACCTCGTCACCGCTTGCGTGCGCTGCAATGTCAATAAAGGCAGCCGCACGCCGAAAGAAGCGGGAATGTCGCTGCGCTATCCGCCTAGGAAACCTCACAGCGGTCTTTATTTTGAAGTCACTAAACACGTTAAGAGCGGTATGCACAAAGAATGGCAAAAATATGTAATAGGCCTTTAAAACCCCTGTCAGCGCAAGCGCGGGGGTTTTTTGCGGGAGTTATTAGTTATGAGATTGCTTGGTTCCTGGCAACACACACTCTCTGCATGATTTAAAAAAGTAAACAGAAAATTTACGCTCTTAAATCAGGTTTGTCGTAAAAAGTATGGGCTTTGACAAACAGGCATCTATAAAGAAGCCGGGTTTAGGATCGAATGTCGTGCAAATCCTGAAATAGTTAAATTGTTAATTTTCAACGATGAAAGACCATCTCCCTAACAATTCCGATGAAACATCCGGCAACCGCGAAGGTGAACTTGAGGCCAGCAGCGAGGCTGTACCCGGAGTGAGTGCGCCTGGGAAACGGCGCAGCAAAGGCGAAGTTGCTTCTGAAGAGAATCGCGGCCGTCTCCGCGAGGAATTGCACGATCGCAAAGTCGAGCAATTGCGCCAAATGTTCGATCGGCACAAAGGCACTCGCCAGTTAATCTTGCTGCAAGATTTTCCAGATCCCGACGCACTTTCAAGCGCTTGGACTTACAAATTAATTGCCGAACAGTACGATATCCAATGCGAGATTATCTACGCCGGCGCCCTCAGCCACCAAGAAAACATTGCCTTAGTTAAATTGACAGGGTTGCCGTTGCAGCGGTGGACCCTGGAAACAGTAAAAACTAAGGATTTGTCGGTGTTTCAGGGCTGCGCTTTCATCGACAACCAAGGGACGACTTGTAGCTTAACCCAGTTTATTTTAGCCGCTGGAGTTCCGATCGCCGCCGTCATCGACCATCACAATTTGCAGGGGGAAATGAACGCAGAATTTATCGATTTGCGCCCTCAAATCCGCGCTACAGCCACGATTTTTGCCGAGTATTTACAGGCTGGACTTCTAACTCTCGATGCCAGCGTCAGTCTGCATATCAAATGTGCTACAGCTTTGATGCACGGTTTACGATCGGATACGATCGCCCTCAGACAAGCTCAGGAGGAAGACTTTTTAGCTGCGGCTTATTTGAGTCGGTTTTACGACCCGCAGTTGCTGAATGCGGTGTTGCAGTCGTCTCGTTCTAAGTGGGTGATGGATGCGATCGAGCGATCGCTCAAACACCGCACCGTCCAGAACAATTTTTCGATTGCCGGCATCGGCTACCTCCGCTATGATGATCGCGATTCTATTCCCCAAGCGGCGGACTTTTTAGTAACAGAAGAGAACGTACACACAGCCGTTGTCTACGCAATTGTTCACGACAAAGACGAAGAAATTGAAGTAGTAATTGGCTCGCTGCGAACTAATAAACTTACTCTCGACCCCGACGAATTCATTAAAGAAGCCTTCGGTCAAGATGCTCAAGGACGCTTTTTTGGTGGCGGCAGAAGTCAAGCAGGAGGTTTTGAAATTCCGGTGGGATTTCTTTCTGGTGGGAATGAGAAGAGCGATTATGCAAGGCTAAAATGGGAAGTATTTGATGCTCAGATTAAGCAAAAATTGCTTAATTTAATTAGTCCTAAAGATAATCCTGTTTACGACCATTAACTCGGGAGTTTCTAGGTGCGGTGTTGATTCCAGCAACCGTCTGGGAAGGCGATCGCTTTTCGACCTCCGGTTGCTACCAGGTTTTGCCGTATTTTTTTATCATTCCGAGCAAAATCTTAACTTGGCAATCAGTCCTGCCCGCACTCCAACTCTCATCAACCGGGTTTTTTAACTCTTATTGAGGGTTTTAACTCACGCCCAGTACACCTCTGTCATGAACAGGCTTTCCGGCCTGTTCCACAAAAATTAAATTTTCTTGTGGGGAGTAGGGGTTGGGCAGGAAAACCCGCGCATAAAAAGCTTATTGAAAATGGTGCAAGATGTCAGTTTGAACGAAGAAAATGGGTTGAAAAACCCGGTTTATCCCTCCAGGACTAACAGTAATAAATTTTCTCCTATTGCCCAAAAATACACACCCAAGAAACCGGGTATTTTAACTATTGTCAAGGGATGCAACGAAGTATATTCGTCAAAAAACCAGGTATGGGGAAAAATTTAGTTTGCTTTAGTTTACTAAAGTTCACAACATAATTCTTAAATTATAACACTTCTACAGGGTTAATTTTTTGATATTTCCTTATAAATGCGCTAAATCAATCATAATTTATTAGAGTGGGTGCAGGATATTTTAGAGAATAATCAGAAAAAAAACGCTTGAGAACAAGCAAAATAGATACCGAAACACCTAAACCATTGACTAAATGACATAAAAACAGGAATTGCGTCTCTTGAAAAAACTCTGGATTACAAACCTATATATTGGGTTTTATTCCTAACCTAAGCCAGGGATTTATACGAGAAAAAACAAATTATTATATTTATTTGTTGCGAGGTAGAATACTAGAAAATAGCTTAACAGAAAAAGGAACACGGAGATGTCTACAAAACAGACTTTCTCTAGCTCGTTAGAGAAAATCCTAGAAAAAATTTCAGAAATTGCACTTCAAATCAACGAGGTCGGCGATCGGGAGACAATTTTGCAATGTGCGCTAGAAGAAACCAGGGTGCTGCTGCAAACAGATCGAGTAATTATTTATCGCTTTTTATCCCATAGAGATGGCGTAGTATTTGCGGAATCCGTTGATGCCCAGTGGTCGCGAATCCTAGGAAAACAGATTTATGCTCCTTGCTGTGAAGCTACCTGGGTAGAGCGTTACAGCCAGGGACAAACGAGCAGCATTTCTGATACTCACAGCGGTTCTCTTCAAGCTTGTGATGTCGAATTGCTCGATCGCCTCCAAGTTCAGGCAAATTTAGTGGCGCCAATCTTGCTAGATGGCAAACAGCAGCAATCTCGGAAGCTTTGGGGACTGTTGATTGCTCATCAATGCCGAAGTCCGCGTCAGTGGGAACCTCTCGACATTGAGATCCTGCAACAGGTTGCAATGCACATCGGGTTGAGGATGTGGCACTTGGAATCTCACCGCCCAGTGCTGGGGCAAAATCAAGCGCCGGAACTCGAAACAGAACCGAATCAAACTGATCCCCATACAGAAAGCGCGCCAAGAATCAATCATCAAAATTGTCTACAACCAGAGTTTGCCTGTTCCCTGAGCGGCGATATTGTCCACCTCAAAGCCTTTGACTTGTTGCAAAACCCGATCTGGATATTTGATATTGAGCATTGGCAAATCCGGTGGGCCAACCAAGCATCCTTGTACCTGTGGGATGCTTCCACGCGGCAGCAACTGGCGAGCCACAACTTTAGGGATATGTTGTCAGAGTCTACTCGGATTCGCTTGCAGAGCTATCTGCAGCAGTTTGAGCAAGGCCAAACCTTGTCCGAGCAGTGGACGTTTTATCCGGGCGGTGAGCCTGTTTCTGTCGGCTGTCGGTGCTCTGGCATCAGGATTGATGGCGGGCGTTTGGCAATCCTGGTCGAGGGTAAGGTCGAAACCGCTCATCAAATCGAACCAGAAACCCTGCGATCGATCGAGGCAATCCGACACACCACGCTGATGGTTTCGCTGTACACCCTCGAAGGTGTGCCGCTGCTGCAAAACCAGGCGGCCTTGCGCTGTTACGGCGAGGCGCTGCACCCTGGCTCTGCGACAGATAATGCTTTTGTGAGTCGCTTTGTTGACTCTCAGCTAGGAGAGCGAGCAATGGCAGTTCTTAAGTCCGGTGAGGTATTTAGCACGGAGGCTCAAGTGATTACTCTGGCGGGAATTCGCTGGCATAGGATGGACGTGCGGTGTACCGACGACCCGGTAACAGGCAACCCGATGTTACTCGTGAACGAAAAGGACATTACCGACCGCCAGCAGACAGAAACAGCCCTGCAAAAGAGTGAAACCCGGTTGTCAGAAGCCCAGCGGGTTGCCCAGATCGGTAACTGGGAATGGGACGTAATTACGGGTAAAATTACCTGGTCTCCCGAACTCTTTGAGATTGTGGGACGATCCAGCGCCCTAGGCGAACCTACCTATGAAGAAAACCTGCAGCTTTACCATCCCGAAAGTGCCAAACAGCTACACCTGGTAGTTCAACGAGCGCTCACTCACGGGCAGCCTTATCTATTGCGCCTCAGAATCGTGGGCCCGAATGGTTCTATCCGCCATACCGAAGCCAGAGGACAGGTTCAACTCAATGCAGAGGGAAAAGTCATTAGGTTGTTTGGTACATCCCAAGACATTACGGATCTTGTCCAGGCAGAAACAGAACTCAGAGAATTGAGTACAGCTCTTGCTAATGCCGTTGAGGGCATCTCGCGGCTGGATATTTTCGGACGGTATATCACCGTTAATCAAGCCTACGCGAATATAGCAGGTTATCAGCCTGAAGAAATGGTTGGTATGAATTGGCAGAAAACAGTTCATCCCGAAGACTGCGACAGGATGATGGCGACTTATCAAAAAATGCTAGCCGAGGGCCGAGTGGAGGTTGAGGCCCGGGGTATGCGGAAAGATGGCTCGATCTTTTACAAGCAGGTGGTGATGTTGGCGGCCTACGACTCGCAGGAGCGATTGATAGGGCATCACTGCTTTATGAAGGATATCACCGATCGCAAGCAAGCAGAAGCAGCATTACAACAAGAGTTCCAGCGTCTGGGTATAGTGATTGCTACTCAACAGGAAATCGCCATCCGCAATCCCAATCTTGATGCAGTCATGGCTGTGATTGCAGAGAGGACTCAAGATTTGACCAGCGCCGATGGAGCAGTGATTGAAATAGTTGAAGGGGATGAATTGGTGTATCGGGCAGCCAGTGGTATTGTCTCCCCCTATGTTGGATTACGGCTCAAAGTAGGGACAAGTTTATCGGGAAAATGTATTGAGACCGGCCAAATCATGCTTTGCGAGGATTCAGAAACCGATGCACGGGTAAATCTGGCTGCCTGTCAGAGCATTGGTCTCCGGTCAATGGTGGTTGTTCCCTTGTTCTATCAGGACGATCGGGTTGGGGTCTTAAAAGTGCTTTCAGCTACACCCTCTGCCTTTACAGAGTCAGATATCCAGACTTTACAACTGATGGCCGGGTTTCTGGCAAGCAGCCTGCATCTGGCTTCAGAGTTTGATGCCAAAAACATTCTCCTTAGTCAATTACAGGAAAGCGAGGAACGGTATCGTTCTGTGATTACTAGCATGACAGAAGGTGTCGTACTCCAGCTAGCAAACGGACAAATTACTGCGTGTAATGCTAGTGCCGAAAGAATTCTCGGACTGACCCCCGAGCAAATGATGGGGCGCACATCCGTAGATTTAGACTGGCGAATCGTTCGGGAGGATGGCCAACCGTTCCCGGGCCAACAGCATCCGGCAATCCTCACCCTACGCACGGGACAGGGGCGATCGAATGTGGTGATGGGCATTCACAAATCGGATAAAACGCTGACTTGGATTTCGATTAATTCTCAACCGCTGTTCCATCTCAATCAGTCTCAACCCTATGCAGTAGTGACTACTTTTGCTGATATTACAGAACGGAAACGGGCAGAGGAGATGCTCAGACACCGGGCGGAACAAGAAAGATTAATTGCTACGACAGATGGGTTAACACAAGTAGCAAACCGCCGCTGTTTTGATGAGCGATTGCAGTCGGAATGGTACCGACTGATGCAGGGGAAACAACAGCTTTCGTTGATTATGTTGGATGTAGATTATTTCAAGCGATATAACGATTGCTACGGACATCAAGCTGGGGATACTTGTTTGGTGCAAGTAGCCAAAGCCGCAGCAGCCGCGGTTAAACGTTCTACGGATTTGTTTGTGCGCTATGGGGGCGAAGAATTTGCTGCTATCCTGCCGAGTACGGATGCTGCAGGGGCGATCGCGGTTGCTGAGTCGATGCGTCAGGCAATCCGAAATTTGGCAATCCCTCACGAGCAATCTGATGTGAGCTCGATCGTAACTGTTAGCATGGGAATTGCGACTGTGATTCCCTGCTTGGGAATATCACCGGATGAACTCGTTGCCGTCGCCGATCGAGCATTATATGATGCGAAACGACAAGGGCGCGATCGCTACAAAAGCGCAAACCCGATGACGCCGGCAGAGGTTAATCCAGTTGTAGAATAGGCAAAAGGTAAGTATATCCTCGACAGCTCCTAGAAAAACGGGACTTAATACCTGGAAGTATTGATATATGGTTATTTACCTGATCCGGCACGGTATCGCAGCCGCAGCCGAAGAATATGATACAGACTCAGAACGCCCGCTGACTAAAGAGGGTGATCGTAAAACCAGGAAAATTGCCGAACGCCTGTACGAACTCGAAATTCAGTTTGACCTGATTCTCACCAGTCCCCTACTGCGGGCGCAGCAAACCGCCCAAATCCTGCAAACAGTCGGTTTGAGTTCCCAAATAGAAGAATCCGCCACCCTCGCACCTTCAGGAGACATCGGAAACTGGCTGGAGTGGTACAAACAGTGGCAGGAAATAGGTAGCCGCAGCTTGGCCCTGGTGGGCCACCAACCAGACTTAGGCCACTGGGCAGAAACTTTGCTTTGGGCTCGATCGCAAGATGCCCTGATTCTCAAAAAAGCAGGCATCATCGGCTTAATCCTCCCGGAAACCGGCTCCCCAGTGGGCCGCAGCCAAATGTTTTGGCTAACTCCGCCCAAGTTTTTGCTGCACTAGAAACAGCGAACTGCCCCGACATTAACAGGACCCGCCAGCCCTCTTAAAAGCGCATTCGGGGACGGTGAAACCGGGAAAAAGGGGCGACAATATGCAGCGGTGCGATCGGGCTGTCTGTTGAAAAACTCGGTTTCCCAAGCGCAATTAAATGATTATTTGTCAAGACTGCGACACTATCTTGGTTTCTGGTAATGTACTTTTATGTAGATTGAACTCACACAAAACGGTATCGCAATGGTCGTCGGCGAATTCAAACCAGGTTTAGAAGGTGTTCCCGCCACCTTGTCCAGCATTAGCTACGTCGATGGACAAAAAGGGTTGCTGGAATATCGCGGGATTAGCATCGAGGAACTGGCATTGAAAAGTTCCTTTCTTGAAACTTCATATTTATTGATCTGGGGTGTACTTCCGACAAAGGAAGAACTAGAAGCTTTCGAGCATGAAATTCGCTATCACCGCCGGATCAAATATCGCATCCGCGACATGATGAAATGCTTTCCAGAAAGAGGACATCCCATGGACGCCCTGCAAGCTTCAGCGGCCGCCCTGGGCTTGTTCTACTCCCGCAGAGCTCTGGCTAACCCAGCATACATTAGGGAAGCTGTAGTGCGTCTGCTAGCGAAGATTCCCACAATGGTAGCGGCGTTCCAGCAAATGCGGCGGGGAAATGACCCGGTGCGGCCGAGGGATGACTTGGACTACTCGGCTAACTTTCTTTATATGCTCAACGAGCAAGAACCCGATCCGCTGTTAGCTAGCATTTTTGACACTTGTCTGACTCTCCACGCTGAACATACAATTAATGCCTCTACATTTTCGGCAATGGTAACAGCTTCGACGCTGACAGACCCTTACGGAGTGATTGCTTCAGCAGTTGGCACTTTGGCGGGGCCACTGCACGGGGGAGCTAATGAAGAAGTGATTGATATGTTGGAGCAAATTGGTTCGATAGAAAATGTGCGGGCTTTTGTCGAGAAGAGCGTTGAAAATAAGGACAAAATCATGGGCTTCGGTCACCGAGTTTACAAGGTGAAAGATCCGAGAGCAACTATTCTTCAGAGGTTAGCGGAACAGTTGTTTGAGAACTTCGGCCACGACGATTATTACGACATTGCTATCAAGTTGGAAGAAGTGGTTGAGGAGAAATTGGGTCACAAAGGAATTTATGCAAATGTAGATTTCTATTCTGGTCTGGTTTACCGAAAAATGGGAATTCCGCTCGACTTGTTTACGCCGGTTTTTGCGATCGCCCGCGTTGCTGGCTGGCTGGCCCACTGGAAGGAACAACTAGAGGCAAACCGCATTTACCGCCCGACTCAAATATATACGGGGACTCACGGTGCTCCTTATATTGCGATCGAGGACAGACGCCCATCCTAAAGAAAAATTATCAACCCAGATCTGAGAAATGGCCAGAAGAATTGTTTTGCATTCGTGAAGTGTTGAATTAAAAATTGCTTTCGCCTTCCGAGTCACGAAGCAATCTCTGTCTGCCAGAAGCTGCCGTGCTGGGTTACACCCCTCTTGTATGTTGTGGTGTTGGTTGGCGACAATAGTAAGAAGTGACGATTTTCAGGAACTCCGGTCCTCAGGCTTGCGGGTCTGAGGTTTTTTATTGGAATATCAAAGTTGCAGCCGATTTAGGGGCGAATTCACCAAATAGGTAAAAGTGGAGGCAGAGCCTCCGCATCTGCGTTACCAGGAAAAGCCTGGTAACGAGTAGACTAGCTAAATCTAAACAGATTGAGTTACATGATGGCGGCTGGTCAATTTATCCAATTGATTAACTAACAAACTTAGGAACAATCCCACATCGGTAACAACTCCAATAGACTCGATCGAACCCCGATCGCTCAATTTTGTCACCACCGCCGGATTAATGTCTACACACACCATCTTCACACCAGCCGGCGTCATATTTCCCACACCAATTGAGTGCAGCATAGACGACAGCATTAACACCATATCCGCACCTCGTAACAGCTCAGTATATTCTTCTTGAGCCTTAACTAAATCCATTTGCGTGTCAGGAAGTGGCCCGTCGTCGCGGATCGAACCGGCAAGAGAAAACGGTATATTATGCTTGACGCACTCGTACATCACACCGTTAGTAACCAGGCCTGCTTCAACAGCTTTTGCAATACTCCCGTAACGCCGCACAGCGTTAATTATTTTCAAGTGATGTCGGTGTCCGCCGCGCACAGCTATGCCACGTTTCATGTCAACCCCTAAAGAGGTTCCCATATTCGATTGTTCCATGTCGTGAACTGCGATCGCATTTCCGCCCAACAACGCTTGTACGTAACCTTCGCGAATCAAATGCGCTAAATGTTCGCCACCGCCGGTGTGGATGACAACAGGCCCAGCGGTAACTACAACTTTGCCACCGCGATCGCGAATTTGGCGCAATTCCCAGGCTACTTGTTCCACCACCAATTCTACGCGGCGCTCGCTAGAAACGCTGCCGGACATAAAGCTGAATTCTTGAGAATTGCGCTGTTCCCGCGATTCTGTTTTGCGGATGGTGCGGATGCCGACCACATCAACAACCACTTTTTCTCCTACTTTTAAATCGCGCAATAATTTGCATTTAGCCACTGGGCCATCAGCAGTTTCAGTAATAGCAACAGCACCATCCATCCGCTGATTTTGCGCTTTCACCCACTGACCATTTACCCGCACTTCCGTGGGATAAATTGTACTCACATAAAAGTCGTCTGGACCGACACCATCTTGCACTACAGGTTCTAAAATAGCGTCGCAAATCTCTTGTGGTGGCGGCACTGCACCCAAGTCAATCAGCATTCCCATGATTTCTTCCATCACATCGTGGGAAGGAGCCGAAACTTTAACGTCTGCAGATGATGTGCTTTGCCGCTGCTCTCCTAAATTGAAATTGAGCACTTGGAAACTGCCGCCGTTTTCGATAATTAAGTCTAAAGCACGACTGATTAAACCGGCATCGAGCAGGTGGCCTTCCATGCGAATTGTGCGACTTTCTACCATCACATTGGCCGATCGATCTTCTTGCACCGGTTCCGTTACCCGTAGCGTCAAACACTTACAGGCGCCGCCCGCTTTCAGAAATTCGCTCATCGGCGTTTCAATTACTTGAAAACCCGCCTTAGTAATGCGTGATTTTAAGGCTTCGCTAACCTTGTTCATTACCACAACTTTGTCAATATTGACGGCATTACAGGCAAAATTTGCGGCATCGGCTTCTTCAATAGCAATGCGTTTTTCCGGCGCAACTCGCATTTCGATTAAGCGGTTGGAGTAGGAGTCAAATGCTGCTGGATAGTAGAGCAAATAGCCACCTGTCAGAGGACAAAAACAGGTATCTAGGTGATAGAAACGTTCGTCAACTAAACGCAGCGAAAGCACTTCAATGTTGAGCCATTTTGCTAGTAAGGGGTGCGAGTCGAGTTCGGAACGGAAGCCGTATCCGGCCCACAACCAGCGTCCTTCGCGATCGAGCAAAGCATCGCCAGCGCCCTCAAACGGCAAGTCTTTCGGGAGTTCGTGCACGGTGAAACCTTTGCTTTCAAACCATGCTTTGAAATAGGGTTCTTCGCCTTGGCGTTCTTTGTGATAGAAACGGCTGAGGACGAAGGTATTGCCTAAAAGTAAGCCTGCGTTGGCGGTGAAAACCATATCCGGCCAGCCTTTTTCGGGCGGTACGAGGTCTACAACGGCGTTGTCTTTGAGGACGTGGTAAAGTTTTTCCCACTGTTCGACGGCGCGATCGCGCGATGATTTGTGCACATTTCCTTCCATCCACGGATTAATCACGTAATCCACATCGTAGTGGTCGGGAGCACACATGAGGAAGCGAATTGAGTCAGTCATAATTCAGTTAAAATTTGGTAGACGCTACAGCAGACGTATGTTGACAGAGTTTGTATAATAGCAACTGTAATATTCACTACTAATTTTAGCAGCCCAACCTCTGGAGCCTCAAAAGGCTAACTCTTAATTATATCATGTTTAAGATGAGATTACACTAAATTGCAGACCGTTGGCAAGAAATACTGGAGAAAATCTCAGGTTATGACGCACTCTAAAATAGGTTCTGAGAGACGATTAATATGAGCTCCGTTGAATTGCCCCAACTCTTACGGTCGGAGTTGGTTTAGGCTCATCTTTGGCTTATATTATAGATGGTTGGTGAACCGCCCCCTACAATAATTATGGTTAATTTACCGCACATGATTTAACAGCTTATCCTAACTTTCAAATTTTAACTTTTGCGAAATCGGCAGTTCGATCGCAAATTCTGTTCCTCGGCCAACTTCTGAATGACACTCCAACTTACCGCCGTGGGTGTCTTTAACAATTTGGTAACTAATCGATAACCCCAAACCAGTGCCGCTGCCGATCGGTTTTGTAGTAAAAAACGGGTCAAACATCCTTGACTGAACTTCGGGACGGATACCCGGCCCGCTGTCAGAAATCCTCACACACACTTTATTTTCGCTGCTGACTTCAGTAACAATGCGAATCTGATTAACTTTGCAAGTACAGTTTGCTGATGACTCTTCCACAGCGTCGATCGCATTCACCAGCAAATTCATAAATACCTGGTTTAATTGAGCCGGATAACACTCGACTTTTGGCAGTTTGGCATAATTTTTAATGACTTGAATTTCCCCACGTTTTACCTGTGACTGCAATCGGTGTTGCAAAATCACCAAAGTGCTCTCTATCCCTTCATGAATGTCTATTACTTTGCGAGCTGTTTCGTCGAGTCTCGAAAAATTTCGCAACGACAGCACTATCTGCTTAATTCGGTTAGCACCTTCTTGCATTGAAGCCATGATTTTGGGAAAATCCTCAGCGATAAAATCTACTTCGATTTCTGCCAATTCTTCGTCTATTTCGGCAACTGGCTGGGGATAGTGTTGCTGGTATAAATAGATCACTTTTAGCAAATCGCGAGCGTACTGTGCGGCGGGAATAATATTGCCGTAGATGAAGTTGACGGGGTTATTAATTTCGTGAGCCACTCCCGCTACCATTTGCCCGATACTTGACATTTTTTCGGCTTGAATGAGCTGCGATTGAGCATTTTTTAGTTCTTCCAGGGTTTGTTCTAACTGTTGCGCTTTTTCTCGTTCTCGCTGTTCGCTAAATTGCAAATCTGCTTCGGCTTGTTTGCGATCGCTAATATCAATATGCGTGCCCGTCATCCGTAAAGGATTTCCCGAAGCATCGTGTTCCATCACCTTTGCTTGAGCTAAAATCCACTTCCACTCGCCGGATTTGGTCAGCATCCTAAATTCCACTTCGTAAGTAGGATTTTTGCCTTCCAGGTGAGCATTTAGCGCTGCTTTAGCCGGAGACAAATCCTGTGGATGTACCAGTTGCTCCCAGGATGCAAAAGTATTTGCTATTTCCTCTACTTCATACCCCAGAATCATTTTCCACCGCGGATTAAAATAGACTTCTCCCGTGGCAAGATTCCAATCCCACAAGCCCATGGCACTGCCTTCAAATGCCAGATAAAAACGTTCTTCGCTAATTTGCAAAGCTGCTTCTGCTTGTTTTCTATCGCTAATATCCATCACTGTTCCCAACAGTTTGATTACTTCCCCGGTTTCGCTAAAAACAGCTTCCCCCCTTCCTTCAACGTATATAATTTGAGCGCTAGGATGCAAAAATCGGAACTCTCTTTTGTAAGAAATTCCTTGTGAGATAGTCAGGTTGACTGTTTGTTGAAATAATTCTCTGTCGTCGGGATGACACATCTTTAAAAGTTGGGCAGATCTCGGTTCAGTTGCGCTTGAGTCAAGACCAAAAATGCGGAATACTTCTTCTGACCAAGTAATTTTATTGGTGACTAAATCAAATTCCCAACTGCCGATATGAGCAATTTTCTGGGCGGCTGCGAGACTAGCTTCGCTTTGTTGAAGTTTAAGTCGTTGTTGTTTATCTTGTTCGAGAAGATTGGCTTGAGCTCTAGCAATTCCCATTTGTGCCGCTACAGCTTTTAATAATCTCCTCTCATCTTGCGTCCAGTGGCGGGGGCTATCGTACTGGTGCAAACATATCATTCCGTTAGCTTTTCCCTGGTAGGAAGTGCGGATGGATATCATCGACTTCAAACCTATTTGAGAACACAAATCTCTGACATTTTCTAGCAGCGGTTCGGCAAAAACATCATCATAAACTACAGCTTGATCTTGGGATAATACAAATTGAACGTGAGGATTGCCATGTACAGGAATTTGTATATCTAAAAGCGATTGGGATGCGGTTTTTCTGTACTCAGCCACATTAGATAGGCGTGGAATTGCGTGTTCTGTGTAGGTGTGAATCAAGCAGCAATCGGCATTAAAAATTCGACCTATTTGGGCGGCCGCTGTTTGAAAAACTTGATCCGGATTTAAGCTGTAGCGAATTTCGAGAGTAATTGTTTCTAGCAGAAATCTTTGCTTGATTTGCCGTTCCAAAGCAGCTAAAGCTGTTTTAAGTTCCAGTTCTGCTTGTTTGCGAGCGCTAATTTCAGCAGCAGTTCCCAGAATTTTCCAAGGTTTGCCATCCGCGGTTCGGGAAAACACGCTCTCCCGGCTCAAAAACCAGCGATATTCACCATTCTTGTGCTGTATCCGGTATTCAAAATCAAAGCTTTCGCCATCTTTTGCTGTCTCAATTTTTTTTCTTTGTTCTAAGAATGCAGGGATATCGTCAGGGTGTATTAACTTAGGAATAAATGTGGCTGCCATATCCTGTATTTCTTCAAATGTGTAGCCAATATCGCTATAAATTTCGCGGTTTATATAGAGACTTTTATCTTCTATCAAATCGTAAAGGTACAATAAATTAGGATTCGTTTTAATTACTGCCGACAGCCAGTGCTGGCTTTCTCGTAGTTGTGCTTCGATCCGCTTGCGTTCTTCTATTTCAGCTTCTAGCAAGGCATTTTTTGCTAAAAGTTCTTTAGAAAGCCGACTGAGCAGCAGTTGATTTTCTACGCGAGCCACAACTTCTTCTATTTGAAACGGTTTACTAATGTAGTCTGCCCCCCCTAGCGAAAAAGCTTTGACTTTATCAAAAACTTCATTTAAAGAGCTAATAAAAATCACAGGAATATCTTTGGTTTGCGGACAAGCTTTTAGCTGTTCGCAGACTTGATAGCCATCCATACCGGGCATCATAATGTCCAGCAAAATCAAATCCGGTGGACTCGACCGAGCAAAGTTAAGAGCCAATTTGCCATCTCGTGTCGGCCGCACTTTATATCCTCGCTTAGACAAAAGCTGGGATAAAAGTCGCAAGCTTGCTGGATGGTCGTCCACCATTAAAATATTTTCTTGTAAGACAGTGTTTTGAAGTCTAAGTGTTTCTAGTCTTGGATTTTTATTGTCAGTTGTATTCACAGCAGACCCTCAAACTATTCAAGTTGTATATGTGGGAATATTTTTAAAGTCATTAACCGCTTGTAGCTAACACTCTCAGGTAAACCAGCACAACTATTGGCTCTATAGCACACTCCTAAATTATCTGTTATTGTATCAAAAGTAATGCTCGTTTGAAAATGTTGGTGGCTCAAATTATCAGAGCCGAGTGAGAAAACAGCCTAGATGCCTCAAATCACAGGCTAAGCTAAGCAAGGAGTTTTGATTAAAGGTTAAACTTTTACAAGGTCTATAACCCGGTTGGTACTCCCTTGATCTGGTGGCTTTGTGTGGTGTTTTTTCAGTAGATATCCTTACGGGAAAGGTTAATTTAAACAGGCAGAACATGGGTGTCAACTTAAGACTAAAGTTCTTGTTTTTTCGGCGGGTTTGTATCCAAGTCTTGAATTCCCTAAATCCCCCTTCTTAAGCAGCGCAAGGGCAGTGTAGGCATAATTGTCAAACAGTAGTCAAACAGTATACCGTTACTAATTATGAGCTTAAGTTGACACCCATGGCCACTGAAAAACTCCAACAATATCTTATATTTTATCGGCGCTTTCGGGCTGATTTATGGTATCTTTGTCTCCGTCGGCAATTCCCCACCAGCGGCGTACACGGCTTTCACGTTATACCAATTCAGAAAAATCCGAGCAATTTCTAAAGCTAGCTGGGGCTTGCCTTGGTCAATCAACCACTGCAAAAAAGGAGTCATCGTTCGCTCGTTAAGCATCCCACCTAATGATAAAACTCCCCACAATATTTGGTGCAAAACAGTCATTTGAATCATCATCCGTACTTCCCAACTTGGGTGTTTTTGATAAAACAAAACTCCCATTCTCCCGCGCTGAATTTCTCGGTCAATCATGCCCGGAATTTGCTCTAAACTAAAAGGGGGATGCCAGTGATAACCAACAGCAGCCGGACATTTAATCAGTTTCAAACCTAAATTTTTCAACCTAACTCCCAACTCTAAATCTTCCCATCCGTACAGTTGAAACCGAGTGTCAAAAAGTCCAGCATCTAGCAGCCAGTGGCGGGCGATCGCCACATTTCCCGTAGCAAAATAAGCCGCCGAAAAATCGGTGATTTTGTAAGGTTCTGAGGTAGGATTGTCGAAATTGCAAGTATTAATCACGCTGCCGTAAGTAAAAACAGCATTAGTATCTTTGTAACCCTGTAGTAAAGCATCGGCGTGTGCTTGCAAAAAATGCTCTGTTACCACCAAATCGCTGTCAATAAAAATAATTGTATCGCCCTTAGCATCTTCAACGCCCAAATTCCGAGCCGCCGCCGGGCCTTGGTGAGATTGACAGATCGATCGCACATGAGGCAACAAGTCAGCATTTGCCACCAACCACTCCAGCGTCCCGTCCGTCGAGCCGTCGTCAACGACTATTACTTCATACTCTCTGACAATCTCACCAAACTGCTGATTTTCCAAAGCCAGTAGACATTTTGCCAAAATCGGTTTACGATTATACGTCGGAATTACAACACTAAAAAACACCGCTTTTCCCCATCGCCACAGTTACCGTATCCCACGGTAGCAGATTTTCCCCAGCAACTCCCGCGGTAAATAGCCAAGTTTATCAAAAAAAGAATATATAGATCTGTACTATTTCTGACAAGAATCGATCTCAATTAGGTGCATAATGAAAAGTCGGTTAAATCGGATATCTTGCACCATTCTCAAGAACAGGCTTTCCGGCCTGTTCCACAAAAATGATATTTTTTTGTGGGGTGGCCATCTTGCCCGCCCTGAAAAGCTTAGTGAAAATGGTGCAAGATGTCAGTTAAATTCAGGATGTAAAGAGCAATGAGTCGCGCTAAAAAAGTTGTGCTAGCATATTCCGGCGGAGTCGATACCTCCGTCTGCATTCCTTACCTCAAAAACGAGTGGGGTGTGGAAGAGGTAATTACTCTGGCTGCGGATTTGGGACAGGGAGACGAATTAGAACCGATCCGCAAAAAAGCTTTAGCATCCGGTGCTTCGGAATCTTTAGTTATTGATGCTACCGAAGAATTTGTCAAAGACTATGCGTTTCCAGCGATTCAAGCTAACGCACTTTACGAAAACCGTTATCCCCTTTCGACTGCCCTGGCTCGCCCGCTGATTGCTAAATTGTTAGTAGAAGCTGCGGAAAAATACGGTGCAGATGCGATCGCCCACGGTTGTACAGGTAAGGGAAACGATCAGGTACGGTTCGATGTGTCGATCGGCGCACTCAACCCCAAGATTAAAATCTTAGCACCAGCGCGGGAGTGGAAAATGAGCCGCGAGGAAACGATCGCATACGGCGAAAAATGCGGCATTCCGTCCCCGGTGAAAAAGTCTTCCCCTTACAGTATCGATCGCAACTTATTAGGAATGGCAATCGAAGCCGGAATCCTGGAAGATCCTTGGGCGGAACCGCCGGAGGAAGTTTATTTGATGACGAAGGCTATCGAGCAAACTCCCGACACACCCGAATACATAGAAATCGGTTTCGATTGCGGAAATCCTGTCAGTTTAAACGGCAAAGAGTTATCACCAGTCGCCTTAATTTCTCAGCTAAACGAAATAGTTGGAAACCACGGAGTCGGCAGGATTGACATGATTGAAAACCGCCTCGTCGGGATTAAATCGCGGGAAATTTACGAAACACCAGCGATTTTAGTTTTGATGCACGCGCACCGAGACTTAGAAAGTTTGACGCTGACAGCAGATGTGACCCGGTACAAGCGAGGCATCGAAGAAACCTACAGCCAAATGATTTATAACGGTCTTTGGTACAATCCTTTGAAAACAGCTTTAGACGCATTTATTCAGGACACGCAAAAGCGAGTAACTGGAACCGTGCGGCTCAAACTGTTCAAAGGAAATGCGACTATTGTCGGTCGCAAATCTGACAATTCTCTGTACAGTTTCGACTTAGCAACCTACGGCGCAGAGGACGAATTCGATCACAAAGCTGCCGAAGGATTTGTCTATGTTTGGGGACTACCAACCCGCATTTGGTCGGAGAAAAATAGAGGTTACAAATAGGATGGAATTAGGGTTAAAAACCTGATGTTAAGCCGCCGATTCGTGGAATTAGAGTAGGGTGTGCACGGCGCACCTTATTTGCCCCAATCGCCCAACCTGTGCCAATTGCCTAAGTCCTGAGTTAGTAAGATACAGTAATAATTGGTAATTGGTAATTGGTTGTTATCCTAATAATTTGTTAAATTGTCTGCCGACAAATTTAGCTTTGAAGCAGGGGTTTAAACCCCTGCCGGATTGTGGCAGGGCGACGCCAAGATTGCTGGCTCAACGTAAAACAGCCGATCGCTAAGATTTCTGTTTTTCCACACTTCCCAAATCCAACTTAGCCCGCAACTCCTCCTTAATCCGATTTAAAATAGAATCCTCATCCAAAGAAGACAAAATCTTGCTCACCACAGCCTTTGGCCCATCATCTCCCCAAGAAGCACCATTAGCCAAATAAGCCTTAGTAACTTGACCGATACCATAGGAAGAAACCCCCGCGATCGCAGCTTGCGTCACCGCCACAGACAAATAAGGCCCTAAAGCCAAACCCCCCGTCGCTGGCGTCGCCAAACCCAACAATCCTTTCAACGAGCTCAAACCAAAATTAGCCAACAATTCGCCGGCCGTAATCCCGCCCATACTAATCGCAATCTTTTGCAGCAATTCCACCGCGCCCGCTTCCGTCATCGCAATGCCGTAAACTTTAGATAAAGTTAAGATCATCACCACATCAATTACCGCACCGCTAAGAATATCAACTACAGTAATTGGATTAAGTGCGATCGCCACAGCTTTAGTCATGACCCCGTTCCAGATAATTCGATTAGCCGCGTCATCTCGAATTTCCATTTTTCGCTGCACCAACTGCTCGTTAATATCCCCTGCACAGAGCATCGTATTCAGGGCAACCAAAGATTTGCCTTCCCGGTCTAAAATCTCCAAAATCTTTAATTTTAAATCTTGTACTTGTGGCAAACTGCGAGTCATTTGCACGCCCATACTTCCGTCGGGACGGCGCACCGCCCTCGCCGTCAAAGGCGAAGCCGCCGCCATCACAATTTCATCGGGAGACAACAATTCTCTCACGCGATCGTCTCGAATTTTATGATAAATTGCCAGCCTGTCTGCATCAGGATACTGGTCAATTTTATTAAAAACTAATAACATCGGTTTTCCGGCTTCCCGCAACTGCGAAAGTGCTGCGTATTCTACCTTCGTAATGTCGCCAGCCACCACAAACAAAATCAAATCAGCTTGTTGAGCAACACGGCGGGCTAAAAGTTCGCGAGTTTCGCCGTCAACTTCATCTATTCCCGGAGTGTCGATTAATTCAACTTGCGACAAACGGTAAATAACTGGCGAAAGTCGATCGGGTAAATTCTCATCAATACCCTCTCCGACATCCCACTGGCCAATAGTCGTAGTGCGAGTCACCCCGTGAGTCGGGCCAGTTTCAAACACATTTTGACCCAAAAGCGCGTTCAAAACCGAAGATTTTCCCCTTCCCACCATCCCAAACACAGCTATTTGCACGCAAGCGCGCTCTAGCTTGTCGAGCATTTTCTCCAACCCGCCAATTTCTGGTTCTAGTCCAGTTCGCTCTTGAACTGTCAAGTCGAGATTTTCTACTATATCTCGCAGAGCATCTTTAGCGTGGCGCAGGTTGAGTTCTGCCTGAATGTCTGCGAAGCTTAAAATTGTGTCATCTAATTCTCGATCGACATTGGAAAAATCGGAGGCTTCCGTCATTGTCACCTGGCTTGTTAAGCTTGTTTTACCTAAATTTGCAATTGATACGATACCATTCTAGCTGTTTCTGCCTGCTGCGTACAGCCCGCACCAGTTCCCAGCTTCAAAAAATCAGGATTGCAAAATTAGGAAATAACCTCACAATGTCAATGTTTAATCTGATGTGGAATCGAGGAATTGGTAAATTGCTAAAGCATCGGCATTTCTTCCTTGGATGTTTGCAACTCCATTTTGCCGTTAAGAATCCAGACATCAACAAAAGGAGTCTCTTGCACTAGAATTTCCTTGGTTTGCGTCTCGCCACCCTCCACCGTCACCTTCAATTTAACTGTGGATTCTTCCACAGGAACTTCTACCGCATCCGCGAAGGAAATCGTCAAATCTGTAGTCACGCCTGACTTGCGATAGACTTGCTGTCCGTTGACTTCTATAATGACCGTACTATTGCTGAAACCGTCGCGAAGTTTGATCGATAAACGCATATTGGTACTCGCTTGGTAATGGTAAGGGGTCAAAAAATCGGCTTGGGGACGATCGGGTACGCAGGTAAACCCGATCGCCAAAATTGCCAACAGAATTATTAAGGCTCGAACAAACAACAGACTTATCCTTAATACAGTGAGGTTTTTGTCGGTAGTGTTTTGTACAAATTCAAGACTTAGGCGATGAGTTGAGAACACTATTTGTAGTGGTAAGGTGGGCACTGCCCACCCTACAAATAGAGTTTTTGCGTCCAGAAATGGTAAAGCAATCTTGAGAGTAATGCAGCAATTTAAGGCTTACTTTTTGTCTGCATATCGCATTGTCTTGACTTCCATTGCTGAGATTTTGCTCAAGGTTTTGTTGACCGCATCCTCATCTCCGATTTTAGCCTGAACCTCGGATAAACAGGAAAGGGACATCTGTGCCGAAACAGGGTCGAGAATATTGGAATCTGCAACTGCTGTCAGCAACTTAGCGCTTTCATCCAACTTCGGTGGGCGTACAATCACCCGGGTTTCACGATCGTCCGTGATCGTTTTAAACTCACGGCTAGCGTTGATACCCTGCACCATCCGAACATAGTTTGCCATCGGCTGTTTCGGATACTTCGCCAGAACTTCCTCAAAAGCATCGTTACCGCTTTGCAAAGACTCATCATCCGAACCCAGCAAATAGAGCAAAGTACCCTGTTCGTCACCCATAAACAGAGAGGCCAGTTCTTCCTCAATTGGCGTCACAGGATAGCGAACTCGAATAGTCAGGATATCGGAGAATACCTGCGAACCGTCCATAGCCCCATAGACCGCCCGTACCTGGTAATTTCCGGGTAGATCGAAATAGAGTCCATCTTTGCCATAGCCGATATACGCGCTTTCAGGAATCACATCATCGCCGGCGATCGTACTTTCTTGCTGACCAACTAAATGATCGATTAGCGGTTCATAAACAACAACCGCGCCACTAGGCTTGCGAATCACGATTTTGACCAAGCCGTAATTCGGATGCAACCAAGTATGCACCCGGCGCCCGCCCGCAGTCGTCGTTCCCAGCATTAATTGCAGTACCACAGGCTCACCCAGCGCGAAGCTCTTTTGGTTGGTAGAGATCCTGAAAGTCAGTCCCGACTCATCGCGAATGGGATCGGCCATCACTTCCTGCCCCAGACCAGAGCCGATCTTAAAGTCGTTTCCACCCACAATAATATTGTTGCGGAACGCATGGCGGAGATGGATCACCTCCTCATTGTCAAACTGAAAGGCAAACTGGCTCCAGTAGGTAGCCTCGCCACCCGGTGCTGGGTAATTAAAGGGATAGTTCATCCAAGACAAGGACAGCGGGCGATTCGTACCGGGGGGTATCGCCAAGTCCTTTTGCCACGAGTGCAGCAAATTAAAACTATGCCCCAGCTCGTGAACATAAGTGTAGAGCTGCAATCGCAGCTTTTCGGCAGTTTCCCCGCCTATACCTTGATGAAAAACGGCGCAGCCTTGCCGCTGCTTCCCTTGCTGGTCAAACATGATGCCGTAGAGCCCAGGGCCCAGGTCGTGAAGTTGAGCAACTACCTGCCAAACAGCCCACTGGGGCAAATCCTGCCACAAGGTGAAGTGTTTCTGCATCGAAGCGTGCAGTTCGGAGTTGCTCCATTTAGCGCCCGCACCAGCTTCATCGATATTGATAACGTTGTTCCCTGCAGTTGGGATCATCTCGACCCCAGCTTCTGCATAGGCACTGACGACGCTGAGGTTGCGCGCTGGCCCCCCCGACGGCAGCGAACCCGTGTTGTAGCTGCTGAATGCTGGAGTGACCACATCGGAAACCCGGTCTGTTTCGAGCCGCAGACTTCGGAAATAGATAGACTCGAAGATACAAGTGTAAGTCGCCCCGGCGCCTCCGCCATTTGTCAAGAATTGCACCGTTGCCGGCGCCTGCGGCTGGAAGATGAGCTTTCGCGGGATTGTTACCTGCACCACCGGAGCTCCGGCGGCAAAGGTAAAGCTTCCGAGACCCTTGATGACGACTTGAGAAGCCGTTACCGTTATCGTCGGCGCATCGACGATAAAGGAGCCAAAATAGGTGGTCGTACCACCGCTAATTTGGAAGAAGTCGCCGCTTAACCGCTTCATCGGTCGAGTGCGGTCAACGTCAACCCGGAGTTCGAGTTGAAAGCTGCCTAATGTACCGCGGTAGCGCCCACTGACCGGCCGTTTGGCGATCGGAATTGGGGTCGGAAAGGGGATAGGTGCGATCGGTAGCGGTGGGATGCTAGGTATTGGTGCGGTTTCGCTTTGGATTGGATGCGTTGGATCGCTAATTCCAGCCTCTATTGCTGCGATCGCAGCGATGTCATCGACTGAGATTTCTCCAAAAGAAAAGTCACTACTGGTTAAATCGATACTTGTAGGATCTTGCTGTGACATTTTGATTTATCCTTCCATATTCTGATACTCCATATATAAGTGGCAGTGTTGGCGAGTTTACAGTCGCTTTTTCTAGTGACGCTTATTTGTGCTACACCATTTGAGTGTCACTCATTTAAGCGACAGTGTTGTTAACCGTTTCACTCATGCGCCCGGCCCGTGTTATGTTTATTTTTACTAAAAATTAAAATCTCTCAGCAAGTAACTTGTAAGCAATGACTACCCGGAGCAAAATAGCCACGTATCCATTTCTTTTACGCATCGCAATTTTTCTGTTAATTTTGCTCTCAATCTGGTTGCCGTTAGCAGCACCAATTTACTTGTTAGTTAAAGATAGTAACCTCGCAACTATTCTCACAATGGGATTGCTGTTTGCTGAGTTTCTATTCTTAGTGCCGCGCTGGGGAAAACAGGTTTACGGACAAACCCAATTACTAAAAAGTTACGGTTTAATTAATACGCGAAAAAACGGTTTTGAGCTTTTAATCGGATTGGCGATCGGGCTTTTGCTCACTTTCAGCTTATTTGCGGGGCAAGGGCTGTTCGGCTTAGTCGCGTGGCAAAATTCTGATAATTTGCCGAGAATTATCGCAGAAGGGCTGTTAAGCGCCCTTGGAGTCGGTTTTGCCGAAGAGTTGGTATTCCGTGGTTGGTTGCTGGACGAGTTGCAGCGGGATTACAATTATAGAATATCTCTGTGGGCGAATAGCCTGGTGTTTGCCCTATCTCATTTTATCAAACCTGTCGCGGCAATGCTGGGGAGTTGGCCGCAGTTTCCGGGGTTGTTGTTGCTGGGTTTGATTCTGGTTTGGGGAAAAAGATCGCGCCAAAATCGCCTCGGTTTGTCGATCGGGCTTCATGCAGGTTTAGTCTGGGGATATTACATAATTAACATCGGGCAGTTAGTGCGATATTCGGCATCTGTTCCCGACTGGGTGACAGGAGTTAACGGCAATCCGCTAGCTGGGGCCGTGGGGCTGTTGTTTTTGAGTGTCTTGGCTGTGGGAATGCGAAAAATGTCCCAACAGTCCAAAGGTTTGTAATATATCCATCAGGTGCGTCGCTATGAGATTGTTGGTATTTAGTTAGGAATTTATCGCAGGCGACACACCCTACAACTACTGCTGTTTTAGCAAAGGCATTATCAGATTAAATTGATATTTAGAGATTATTTAGGTTAGAAATTATTTCTTGAGAACGCTTGAGCGCAATAGTAGCAATCGCAGATAATAAGGGAAAATTATCGTCATAGTCTGCTTGATTTCGATATCGGCGCAACACTGCTAAATTATCGGCGATTAATTGATATCTTGAGTCAGGATTAATATCAAATTCTTGCCAAACATAGCGGTGAATATCGCTAGTTTTTGGCAGGGAATGACCTTGTTTATCTCGCAAATAGTTCCGCGCTAATACCATTTTTTTAAAGATGTGATAGACTTGTGTAAAAAGTAAAGGAGAGAATTACAATGTCTGGTCGTCCTCATAT
>NZ_JAUBSD010000056.1:38347-45038 GCF_036704575.1 Microcoleus sp. K5-D4 | reverse complement strand
AAAAAACGACTGTTCGGGCTCTGGAAACGATCGACCGCAATACACGATCGCTGGCAACTCTGATCGAGGATTTGTTGGACGTGTCGCAGATTATTACTGGCAAACTGTCGCTGAATTTGCGGTGGGTGGATGTGATTTCGACTGTTGAGGCTGCGATCGATACTCTCGCGCCCGCGATTGCCGCCAAAAATATTGAAATTGTGACGGATTTCGACCCCACTACCGGGCGGATTTTTGCCGATTCCGGTCGTTTGCAGCAGGTAGCGTGGAATTTGCTGTCGAATGCGATTAAGTTTACTCCCGATGGCGGACAGGTGAAGGTAGAGGTGCGAAAGATGGAGAGGACTTTGGCCCGTGAGGAATCCGCTTGCTGTAAAAAATTGTCGCCCGCTAGTGTCGAAATTGAAGTCAGCGATACGGGACAAGGGATTTCAGAAGAGTTTTTGCCGCACGTTTTCGAGCGGTTCAGCCAAGCTGACAGCTCTACAAGGCGATCGTACAACGGATTGGGTTTGGGTTTGGCCCTAGTGCGGCATCTTGTGGAAATGCACGGGGGAACGGTGCAAGCCGAATCAGCCGGGAAGGGAAAAGGGTCGAGGTTTTTAGTGAAATTGCCAATTCAACAGCTTCATTGCGACGCTGGATTGTCTGTTGCTGGACTTGGGGAGTTGGCGATTCCTCCAAGCAAGGCGCGAGCCCCTGTAAAGGAGTCTTTTGTCAACAGCAATCTTTCTGGAGTGCGAGTCTTGGTGGTCGATATCGACGCGGATTCCCTGGATTTTGCCTGTACCGTACTCGAAGATTGCGGGGCTCAGGTGGAGACTGCTAGCTCTGGAAAGGGTGCGTTGGAGGCGATTGAAAGGCTGAATCCGGATGTGTTGGCGATCGATATCGGGATACAGGCCCTTGACGGAGAGGCTTTGCTGCAACAAGTGCGATCGCGGATGGTGGACAGGGAAATTCCGGCGTTGGCGTTCACGGCGGTTGGTAGGGTAGAGGAACGGATACGGGCACTGCAGCAAGGTTTTCAAATTTATGTACCCAAGCCGATCGAGCCTGCTGAGTTGGTCGCGGTGGTGGCAAGTTTGGCGGCGCGATCAAAGATTTTAGAGGTTAGATTTTAGATTGAGTGGGTTTTTTGCAAACTTTGAGGACCGAGGTCGTGACTACAAACCAATTTTCTTGCATTGGAGCGATCGGATAATTCTTAGGACTAAGAGCAACTGCCAGATTAAACAAAAATATGTAGTTGCGCTTGTTGTACGCTATTTCCTAAGCTAAGAGCGCACAAGCGCAACTACATACTTAAAATTTAAGCTTTATTTGTGACAGTTTGCCTGAGTCCTAATTCTGCCGAAAAAATGTTCGGTATTAATTAGACTTAAAGCTAATTTGTCAAGACCCAAAAGTTATAAATTTAATTTAGGTCATAGTGTGTAGTTTTTGATACTGATAGCAGTTTCTAAAAGGAATGCAACTGTAGACAAGTTCCAAACCCTGATCATCATCTGTAGTCCGACTTCTCAAATCTCAAATTTCAGATCTCAAATCTCAAATCTCAAATTGTAGGAGGTGCAAGGACGATCGCCCTTAACAGTCTCTCCTCAAATATCAAGTTCAGCAATTAGCTGCTTCATTAAGCATGACTTTTAGCTACAATTAACCTAATTTGTCATACCCCAAAAGTTATAGATTTAATTTAAGTCAAAGTTTTTAGCTTTTGATCAGAGGTGCAGGGACGATCGCCCCTAACACTATTTCCTCAAATATCAAGTTCAGCAAGGAGATGCTTCATTAGAAAAATATTGGGCCGACGTAAATGCTTCTAACACTCCTCTATTGCCCGCCGTGCAATGATTTTTTGGTTTTTGGATGTGGACAGGTCGCCCGGTTCCCACTATCGACGGCTAGATACCAATTGCACCCTGCCGGCATCCATTTCATCCATTAATAACTCTAAAGCCTCATAATCAATATCCGAGATGTACCCCAAACGGGTGAGCTCGTAGTTGATTTCGTTTTCAATGTCAGGCGTCAACTGCTTAATGTAGAGGGCTTTTTCTACAAGTTGACGAATAGCATGAGTTGCTTGCATAGTAAGTCGGAGAACTCCGTACAGTTTAATTTTCCTCTGAAGTGTCGAGCTAACAGGTGATCTAGATCAGAACTAATAAGTGATTTAAATTACATGGATCAGTTTTATCTAACAGCTAGGACAAACTCGATCGCAATTTTTAGAGTTACCAAGACTAAACCTTCAGGCCTAAATAAAAAATAGTATAGTAGCTTACGTTTCCTCCCCAAATCTTACGCAAAACTTCATAAAAAAGAGTCAATAAATAAAGATTCAGTAAAATTACTGATAACAACTGGTCAGTTTGCCTCAGATTAAGTTAGGCTCAGAGTAATCAAGTAGGTTTAGGCTTACATCCGTCCAGCGCAGTAGTTGAAAATACGTAGCAATCATAGGTTTGACATATGCAGACACTTCTTGCCCATAAACCAATTACGGTGATTCGACCCCTAGACTACCTGAATGCAGCCACCTGCGGAGAATTCGGACGGCAACTAATGACAGCAATTGCAGCCCCCGGGGTTGTAGCGGTACTCGTAGATTTGGGCGAAGTAAAATTTATTGACAGTGCCGGTTTGATGGCATTGGTCTCTGGCCTCAAGCAGGCGAAAAAAATGGGGCGCAGGTTTAGTCTTTGCTCGGTATCCCCTGGGATTAAGATGATTCTGGAACTTAGCCAACTCGATCGAGTTTTTGAAATATTTGAAAATGTCGATAGCTTTGATGCCCAAAACTCCTGCGTAAAACAACACTGATGTAAAACAACACTGATAGAGGCTGCTGGGCGACAAGAACAGGCAACAAAACACAGCAAATTCGGTTAAATGCCCGAAAAGACAGACGACTGTCGTTGGCGTGTTGGCAGATTTTAAGGTAGGCTGCTTAAGAGTCGCAAATATTTAGCGAGTCGAGCCGTGGCAGTAAAAGTCGAAGAATTACTTACAGCAGACATTAATCAGCCTGCTCGTTATCTGGGAAACGAATTGG
This sequence comes from Microcoleus sp. K5-D4, assembly GCF_036704575.1. NCBI lineage: Bacteria > Bacillati > Cyanobacteriota > Cyanophyceae > Oscillatoriales > Microcoleaceae > Microcoleus > Microcoleus sp. K5-D4. The sequence goes on along the minus strand of NZ_JAUBSD010000056.1, from coordinate 41,977 downwards.
GATCTACGCACAAGCCTTGGGACGGGGCATTGGTGCGCTGGGTTCTCACTTACCCAGAAGTTTATGAAGTTGGTGCTTCCAATCTGGGACACATCATCCTTTACAACATTTTGAACGCAGGGCCGAGACAGTTGTGCGATCGGGCTTATTTGCCCGCCCCTGACTTGGCAGCAAAACTGCGATCGACCAAAACTCCGCTGTTTGCCGTAGAATCGAGGCGATCGCTCACAGAATTTGATATTCTGGGCTTCAGCCTCAGCTACGAACTCGGAGCCACAAACATTCTGGAAATGCTGGATTTAGCCGGCATTCCCCTAACTTGGCAAGAAAGAGCGACAAACCGCCAAAACGGTCAAATGCCGCTGATTTTTGCTGGCGGGCAAACGGCAACTTCTAACCCCGAACCCTACGCGGACTTTTTTGACTTCATCGCTTTAGGAGATGGAGAAGAGTTGCTGCCAGAAATTGGCTTGATTTTGGCAGAAGGCAAAACAAATAATTTGAGCCGAGAAGCATTGCTGCTGGATTTAGCGCAAATTCCAGGCGTCTACGTCCCGCAATTCTACGATATGGCGGCCGACGGTTCTGTTCATCCCAACCGCCCGCAAGTTCCAGAACGAATTCTGCGCCGCGTGGCAACTCCTATACCAGCTTATTCGATCGGCCTGGTTCCCTACGTCCAGACAGTACACGACAGACTGACAGTAGAAATCCGCCGGGGATGCACTCGCGGCTGTCGCTTCTGTCAGCCGGGAATGCTGACTCGCCCCGCGCGCGATGTCGAACCGCAGCAAGTCGTAGAGGCGATCGAACAGGGGATGCAAGCCACCGGGCACAGCGAGTTTTCCCTGCTTTCCCTCAGTTGTTCCGACTATCTGGCACTCCCTGCAGTCGGGATGGAAATCAAAAATCGCCTGAAAGATAAAAATATCTCTCTGTCTCTACCCAGCCAGCGCGTTGATAGATTTGACGATAATATTGCCGACATTCTCGGCGGTACGCGACAAGGCGGTTTGACTTTTGCGCCGGAAGCTGGTACTCAGCGGATGCGCGACATCGTTAACAAAGGTTTGACCAACGAAGAATTGCTTCGGGGTGTCAAAACTGCGGTCGATCGCGGCTGGGATAAAATCAAGCTGTATTTTATGATCGGTTTGCCCGGAGAAACAGATTTTGATGTTCTGGGCATCGCCGAAACAGTCCGCTGGCTGCACCGGGAATGCAGGATAGATGGCAGGCGGGGACTGAATTTTAACTTGACAATTTCTAATTTTACGCCTAAGCCTCACACTCCTTTTCAGTGGCACTCGGTTTCTACTGCTGAGTTTTCCCGCAAGCAAAAACTCCTGAAGGGAGAATTTCGGGGGATGCGGGGCGTCAAGGTGAATTACACTGATGTGCGGATTTCGGCAATGGAGGATTTTGTCGGACGGGGCGATCGACGTTTGGCTGCTGTAGTCCGCCGCGCTTGGGAACTTGGCGCGGGTATGGATGCGTGGTGGGAAAGCTTGGATCAGGCTTACAAAGCTTGGACTCAGGCGATCGATGAGTCTGGCCTTACCTGGAAATACCGCCAAGTCGAAAGCGGCGAGTGGAATCTGTTTGAGAAGGAAGAAGGAAGTTCGGCAACGGATTCTGTAACGGATGTAACGGATGTCAGTCCGATGTCCGTCGGAAGTTCGGCAACGGATTCTGTAACGGATGTAACGGATGTCAGTCCGATGTCCGTCGGAAGTTCGGCAACGGATTCTGTAACGGATGTAACGGATGTAACGGATGTCAGTCCAATGTCCGTCGGAAGAGAAATCAACGAAGATTTTTCCAATTCTCCGGATCTCCCCCTCTCCCCTTCCCCCCCTCTCCCCCTCTCGCCGTCCCCCTCTCTCCCCCTCTCTCTCGATCAGGCCCTGCCTTGGGATCATTTAGATACGGGAATCGACAAAAACTGGCTGAAAATTGACTTGCAAAAGGCTTTAGAAGCAGCGACTGTTCCCGACTGTTCCTTTGAAGGGTGTTCGCGCTGCGGGGTTTGCGGCACCGATTTCGGACACAATGTGGTTGTGGATGCGCTGCCAATTCCAGAGTTTGCTGGGGAGTTTGTTCCGAATACGGAGCGGAAACAGCGTTTGCGGGTTTGGTTCGGGAAGGTGGGCGATATGGCTTTGGTTGGTCATTTGGATTTGATCCGATTGTTCGATCGAGTAGTCCGCAGAGCCGATTTGCCGATTTCGTTTACCGGCGGGTTTCACCCGAACCCTCGGATTTCTCTGGCAAATGCTCTGCCTCTAGGTGTTACCAGCACTGGGGAAATTGCCGACTTTGAGCTCACTGAGTCGATCGATATTGAGAGTTTTCGGGAAAAGTTGGCCGCTAAGCTGCCGGAAAATATTCCGATTTACAAGGTTGAGTTGATCGATCTCAAGGCTCCTTCTGCTAACCAGTTGTTAGAAGCAGCGGAGTACGTGATTACTGTCGCTGTAGGGGGTTCGCTGACAGAAAATGGCGAATTAGACGGGGACAATGCTGCTTCTGTCTCCGTGGCTCCTGATGCCAATTGGGAAGCTTGGGTTAAGACGATCGTCGAAACCGAAGCTTTTTGGCGGGTGCATACTACTAAGTCGGGAAAGACGCAGGATGTCAATTTGCGCGATCGACTGCACAAACTAGAGCTTGTAGAGCAGAAACCAGAAAGCAGCACCTCTGCCTCTGGTGGTACATCCCAAGGTAGAGCCGTCTTGCGCTTTACTGGCAGTTGTCGCAGCGATGGCAACTTGCTCAAGCCAGAACATATTGTGTTCATGCTCGAACAAGTCAGCCAGCAGGAAATTCAGCTTCTACAGGTTGAGCGTAGTCAGCTAATCCTGGGTTATGGTTAAAATAGGGAAGCCGTGGTGGAATATTTCACCTTCGGCTCTCGATCGGGATGTGTCGTTTCACGCTATAATCGCTTGTTATGGAAGCCGCGGTGGCTCGAGCGCTTTAGTCGCTCGCCGCCCTCGTCAACCAGCAACGCGGGCTGGGTGCAATTTGCTTCTGTTCAAGACTTCAAGCCTTTTTGTTGTACATTCACGGGCTCAATCTAGCGCCAAACCCGCCGGAGCGGGGTCTGAACCAAATTTAGCGATTAATTTCGATCGATCGACTGGTTGTCGGTGGTCGGCTTATTCAAAAATCTCACGGTTCAAACCGCAGAGCGGGTATTCAACAATAGATGTTTTTGGCGGGTCAAAAAACGGAGATAAGCCCCCGACTTAAGTCGTGGAGAACTAAAAATTTTAGATTTTAGATTAAAGTTCCAGCTCCCAGATTCATCTGTGGAGTAAATCTAAAATCTAAAACCTAAAATCTAAAATCGACTGACCCGTCAAAAAACGGAGATAAGCCCCCGACTTAAGTCGTGAAGAACCAAAAATTTTAGATTTTAGACTAAATTTCAATCTCCCAGATTCATCTGTGGAGTAAATCTAAAATCTAAAATCTAAAATTTAAAATCTAAAATCGACTGACTCGTCAAAAAACGGAAATAAGCCCCCGACTTAATTCGTGGAGAACCAAAATTTTAGATTTTAGACTAAATTTCAATCTCCCAGATTCATCTGTGGAGTAAATCTAAAATCTAAAATCTAAAAT
>NZ_JAUBSD010000056.1:16734-38247 GCF_036704575.1 Microcoleus sp. K5-D4 | reverse complement strand
AAAATTTTAGATTTTAGACTAAATTTCAATCTCCCAGATTCATCTGTGGAGTAAATCTAAAATCTAAAATCTAAAATCTAAAATCTAAAATCGACAGACGAGGTTTTAGGGTTGGCAGGGGCGGAGGTTGCAGTCGAATGCCAAGCTGGGGTATGTTGAGTGCGATCGCACAAGAATTCAACAAAAGTCTAGGTGCTTTCACTCCTACCTACTTTCGCTCAAAACCAGCCCTCTACCACCACGCAAGCGGAGTTATCAGTTCGTAGTGTTAAGTTGTGTGTTAAGAAATTGGTACGGTGTCAATGAATTTATTCGCTGAGTTCAAATGAAGAGTTGTAAGTGTTGAATTTTGAGTATTGATTTCGCAATTCTCAACTCAAATCTCAATATTGCTAACTCGATAAAAGCCTCCTTATTTCAATCTCTCAGATTTATCTGCTGAGCATAACTCATAACTCTGTAAGGGCGGGTTTAACTACTTTATCTGTAACAGTTAACAGTGAACAGTCAACAGTCAACAGTTAACAGTGAACAGTTAAATTTCCTTCCTCCCTGCACCAACTCACAGCTCATAACTCTTCAAGCTACTACTAATTACAGTCAAAGTCAGAAACACTTTTGTGCGTAAGTGTCTCTAACTTGCTGCCAGTTTTTTGAGGAAATTGAATGACCAAGCAGATAGTTATAGCAGAGCAGCATCGTATTGCTGCCGTCTTTTCAGAAGATCAAATCCAAGAACTTGTGGTAGCCACAGGCAGCCATCAAGTCAGTGACATTTACTTGGGAATTGTTGAAAATGTACTCCCTGGGATAGATGCGGCGTTCGTCAATATTGGCGATCCAGAGCGTAACGGGTTTATGCACGTCACAGACCTCGGCCCGCTGCGCCTTAAACGCTCGGCAGGAGCAATTACAGAACTCCTGACCCCCCAGCAGAAAGTGGTGGTACAGGTAATGAAAGAACCGACGGGCAGCAAAGGCCCTCGGCTAACAGGCAACATTACCCTGCCGGGCCGCTATTTGGTACTGATGCCCTACGGCAGGGGAGTCAATCTCTCGCGGCGGATCAAGTCGGAAGCCGAGCGCAACCGCCTCAGAGCCCTGGCTATTTTGGTGAAACCGGCCGGGATGGGGCTGCTGGTACGCACCGAGGCTGAAGGGATGACCGAAGAAGCGATCATGGAAGATTTGGAAGTCCTCCAAAAACAATGGGAAGCCGTTCAACTCGAAGGCGGTACTTCGCGGGCGCCGGCACTGCTCAACCGGGATGACGATTTTATCCAGCGGGTGCTGCGAGATATGTTCAGCGGTGACGTGAATCGGATTGTGGTGGACTCGCAAAATGGAATTAAGCGGGTGAAGCAGCAGTTGATGAGCTGGAACGGCGGTAAACTTCCTGCGGGAGTTTTGATCGACCACCACCGAGAGCGCGCCTCGATTTTAGAATTTTTCCGCGTTAACGCTGCGATTCGAGAAGCCCTCAGACCAAGGGTTGATTTGCCTTCGGGTGGTTATGTGATTATCGAGCCGACTGAGGCGCTGACGGTGATAGATGTCAACTCTGGCTCGTTTACTCGATCGGCGACGGCTCGCGAAACTGTACTCTGGACAAATTGCGAAGCAGCAACGGAAATTGCTAGACAACTGCGGTTACGCAATATTGCTGGGGTGATTATTGTTGACTTTATTGACATGGAATCCCGCCGCGATCAGTTGCAGGTGCTGGAACATTTCAATAAAGCTCTCAAAGCTGACAAAGCTCGGCCGCAAATCGCTCAACTGTCGGAATTGGGGCTGGTAGAACTGACCCGCAAGCGCCAAGGTCAAAATATTTACGAGTTGTTCGGCCACAGTTGTCCTACTTGCAGCGGGTTGGGTCATCTGGTGCACTTGCCCGGGGAAGAAGACTTCGCCGCAGCCGTGCGGGAATCGGGCGATCGCACCGTTGCTACGTCGAACCGCGTTTTGTTGAATTTGCCCGAAGGATTGGAACGCCGCAGCTTGACGCCTGTGGCGGCTGCAACTCCTGCACCGGTGCGGGAAGAACGCCCCCCGGAACCTGCTCGGGCTGCTTGGGAACCTCAGAGCGAAAGTTTGGATTTTGAGACGGGCAGCAATGCCTCGCCTTTGGACTTGCTCAACCATCCCAGCTATCAGGATTTGGGGAACGGAACTAGACGCCGCCGCCGCCGCCGGATTGGCGAAGAGCCTTTTGCTCTGCCGGCGGAGGAGGAACCGGTACGCAGCAAGTTGCGGCTGCCGAATACTCCGAGCGCGCCCGTCGCGGATACGCGCTCTGAGTATCTAGCACCCCCCGGCATCCGCGCGGCTTCGGAGGGCTTCGGGCTGGTGAATATGGCGACTGTTGGCAGGCGCGAGGATTTCGATCGCGTGCGTCCGGCTAAGTCTGAGTTGATGAAGCCGATGGTGGAGCCTCCAGAGGTGATTTCGGTGGAAATGACGGCGGAGGAGCAGGATGTTTATGCGCTGATGGGGGTTTCTCCTTTGGTGCTTACTGATCGCAGCGTGAAAAATCCTAAGAATGCGATCGTTTCGGTGACTCTCCCCGGAGCGGCCCCGAACAAGCCGCCTTTTGAGCAGCTCGAATTTGAATTTGAACCGACCGCGCCTGCACAGAATGCTGAGGAACGGGATTATTATCCAGAAAGGTCGGTAGTTGAGCCTGTTTTTTCTGAGGATGATGAAGCCCAAATTTACGGCGAGAGTTCGATCGACGCAACTGATGATTTTGATCGGATGGAGGAACCCAGCGATGTGATGGGCGAATCCTATGAGCCGATCGAATCCTATGAGCCGATCAAATCCTATGAGCCGATCGAATCCTATGAGCCAATCGAACTCAATGAGCCGATCAAACTCAATGAGTCGATCAAACTCAATGAGCCGATCGAATCCCAGGAGCCGATCGAACCCAGCCAACCCAGCGAACCCAGCGAACCCGAGGAGCCTGCTATCAACCGTCGCCGCCGCCGCCGCTCGTCAGCCGTTGTGGATGAGTGATATGAAGTCAGAGGGAAGAAGGAAGAAGTCAGAGGGAAGAGGGAAGAAGGAAGAAGTAGAAATTTTTACTCTCTTCCCATCTTTCCATCTTCCCCTTTCCCCCTCTCCCTCGAACGCTCTAGTAATTGCGGGTGTGGATGAAGTCGGACGAGGCGCTTTGTTCGGGCCGGTGGTGGCTGCTGCCTGCATTTTGCCCGACGAAGTTCTCGATGAATTAGCAAGTTGCGGGGTGCGCGACAGCAAGCAGTTGAGTGCCGCAGCCCGGAGTCGGTTAGCCGTAAAAATCCGGGCTGTGGCGGTTGACTGTCAAGTTGGTGCGTCTTCGGTGCGGGAGATTGATCGCCTCAATATTTTGCAGGCTTCTTTGTTGGCGATGAAACGGGCGATTTTGAAGTTGAAGGTGACGCCGGATTTGTGTTTGGTTGATGGGAATCAAAGAATCCCCAATTTGGCGATCGAGCAAGAGACGATGATTAAGGGTGATGCGCGATCGATTCAGATTGCTGCTGCTAGTATTGTGGCGAAAGTTTGGCGCGATGAATTAATAGTACGTTTGGCTGTTAAGTATCCTGAATATGACTTGACAAATAACAAGGGATATGGAACAGCCAAACATAAATTGGCTTTGGAACGCTGCGGGCGATCGGCTTTTCACCGAGTGTCATTTAGTCCTTGTCAAAGATAGCTAGTTCTAGTCAATAATACAAGTCCGGTTAAACTGAGATGTTGCACCATTCTCGCTTAACAGGCTTTTCGCCCTGTTCCACAAAGAGTGAATTTTGTTGTGGGGTGGGCTTCTAGCCCGCCCATAAAAGGCTTAGTGAGAATGGTGCAACATCTCAGGTTAAGTAGAAATAATTCCACTCAAAAAAAGCGACTGTTCAAAAAGGTGCAGATTACCATATTTTACATAAAAATTAACATTCTAAAAATTACCCAAAATGTTAAAAATTGAAGGATACGAGATTCTCGATCGAATTTACGAAAGCCCAAATTCGACGGTTTATCGAGCCATTCGCGAACAGGACAATCAACCTGTTATCTTCAAAATGCTCGCTCAAGATTATCCCGATCCTGCTGAACTTACCCGCTACAAGCAGGAATACGAAATTACTTGCAATCTCAACAATATCGAAGGATTTGTCAAAGTTTATAGCCTACAAGAGTATCAAAGAACTCTAGTCATTATCTTTGAAGATTTTGGCGGCACTTCTTTAAAAATTTTGAATGATAACCCTACAGAAACGCAAAATATTTCATCTTTACAGCACTTCCTCCGCATCGCTATTCAAACAGCAGAGATTTTGGCTCGAATTCATGCTGCCCAAATTATCCACAAAGACATTAACCCCGCCAATATCCTGCTCAACCCAGAAACCGGGCAAGTTAAAATTATCGATTTTGGCATTGCTACTGTCTTCACCCGCGAAAATCCTACCCTAAAAAACCCCAATGTTTTAGAAGGTACATTAGCCTATATTTCTCCAGAACAAACTGGAAGGATGAACCGTTCTCTTGATTATCGAACCGACTTTTACTCTTTGGGCGTTACATTCTACGAACTCCTCACCGGACAACTTCCATTTGCCGCTGACGATGCTTTGGAGTTGTTACATTGCCACATCGCCAAACAACCAGTACCGCCGCATCAGGTTAATCCAGAAATTCCCCCAATTATTTCTGATATCACACTCAAACTGATGGCCAAAACAGCAGAAGAACGATATCAAAGTGCCTGCGGAATTAAATCAGATTTAGAAGAATGCTTGAACCAGTTACAGACAAATGGCAAAATTGAATCATTCGCCCTCTGTCGTCAAGATATTTGCGACAAGTTCCAAATTCCCCAAAAACTTTACGGACGCGAGGCAGAAGTTGCAGATTTACTAGCAGCCTTCTCTCGGATTAGCAAAACAGAAAACAACCAGCAATCCCGTAAAGAATTAATGCTGGTTGCTGGTTATTCTGGAATCGGCAAGTCAGCACTGGTATCCGAAGTTTATAAACCAATAACTAAGGCGAGAGGCTATTTTATAGCTGGAAAATTCGACCAATTTCAGCGCAATATTCCTTACTCTGCTATTGTCAGCGCTTTTAAGGGATTAGTGCGACAACTGTTAACCGAAAGCGAAGAACAGCTTAATCAATGGCGAGAAAAATTATTAAATGCTTTTGGTGTTAACGGTCAAATTATTATTGATGTAATTCCCGAAGTTGAATTGATTGTAGGCAAACAGCCGGCCTTGTCTGCATTAGGTGCAAATGAATCGCAAAATCGCTTTAATCTTATCTTCGGCAATTTCATTCGGGTATTTTGTTCAGAAAAGCATCCTTTAGTCATTTTTCTGGATGATTTGCAATGGGCAGATTCTGCCACCCTCAAATTAATCCAACTGATGATGGTGGATGCAGATACCCAATATCTATTTTTGATTGGAGCTTATCGAGACAACGAAGTCAATTCTACTCATCCCTTGATGGTGACTTTGGAAGATATCCGCTCTGAGGGAGCCACTGTTAACCAGATTACCTTAGTACCTTTAGCCCAACCACATATCAATGAATTGATTGCAGATACGTTGCAGTGTGAGCGTTATGCTGTCAGAGATTTAGCAGGATTAATTCTAAAAAAAACCAGCGGCAATCCTTTCTTTATTACGGAATTATTGAAAAACTTATATACTGAAAATTTGCTAAATTTCGATTTTAAGGAGCGCACTTGGCAGTGGAATATTGTTCAGATTGAGGCGAGAGCCATTACTGACAATGTGGTAGAATTAATGGTAGGCAAACTCAATAAATTGCCGTCCAATACTCAACAGGTATTGCGTTTTGCAGCTTGTATAGGTGCAGAGTTTGACTTAAACACTCTATCAATTATTTGCGATCGCTCCCCCGCTGAAATTTTCTATGCGCTGAAAAAAGCCATTCATTCTGAGTTAATTTTTACTATCTCAGAATTAGATAGTCAACTTTTAATTCAACACTATAAGTTTGGACACGATCGCATCCAACAAGCAACTTATTCTTTGATTGACGACTCTGAAAAACAAGCCATTCATTTACAAATTGGTCGCCTGTTGCTAAAGAACAGTTCGCCCGAAACACGATCAAAAAAAATATTTGAAATTGTCGATCATCTGAATATCGGGGTAGGGTTAAGCAGGGCCGTACAGCCCCTACTAACCCATCAACAAGAGCGAAACGAAATTGCCAAACTTAATTTGATAGCGGGCCAGAAAGCCAAAGCAGCGACGGCTTACAGTGCTGCGGTTGAATATTTGAAGACAGGATTAAGCCTCTTAACCGAAGAAAGTTGGCAAACGCAGTATAAATTAACCCTAAATCTCTATCAAGAAATGGTAGAGGCTAAATATTTAAACACCAACTTTGAGGGTGCAGAAAAATTAGCTGAAGTTATCTTGGAACGAGCAATAAATCACCTAGACAGGGTAAAAGCTTACGAACTAAAAGTGCTAATTTATACCGCTAAGAATCAGCCACTTAAAGCAATAGAAACTGGTTTAGAAGCATTAAAATTACTAGAAATTTCTCTCTCTACAGGAGAAGATAGTAACGTAGATATGCCAGCACTTATGGACTTAGAAAGCTTCCCGGAAATGACTGACGCTGCTCAACTCGCAGCCATGCGAATTTTGATGTCTATTTGTCCGTCCGCTTTATTTGCGAAACCCGGAGTTTTAGTGTTAATTATTTTGACAATGGTTAACCTGACAATTCAAAAAGGTTATTCAGCTTTGGCTGCTTATGCTTATGCTGCGTATGCTGTTATCTGTTCGGGAAAAGGCAACATACAAACTGGATATCACGCCGGAGAATTGGCACTAAAGTTAGTAAATATATATCATGCTATAGAGCTAAAAGCCAAAATCTATAACTTATTTTGTTCTTTAGTGAAACACTGGAAAGCTCCCGCAAAAAGCAGTCTTTCTCTGCTACTAGAGGGAAATAAAAGCGGACTTGAAACAGGAGATAATGAGTACGCAGGTTATTGTATTAAAGCTTATTGTGTTACCCTGTTTTTGACTGGAGAAGGACTAGAATCTGTTGCATCAAAAATGCACCAATCCTGCGAACAATTATGGAAGCTCAAACAGGAATATACTCTTTACCAGACTAATATCTGGCGGCAAGTTATTTTAAATCTTTTGGAAACAACAGCCACCCCATCTCGCTTGCTGGGCGAAAGCTTTAACGAGGAGGAAATACTTCCCCGTTTGCTAGCCACGAAGAACCGCACGCTGCTTAGTCTTGTTTACGTAGCCAAACTAAATCTCGCTTATTTATTCAAAAACTATGCCGATGCCGTGAAGAATGCGATCGCAGCTGCAGAATACATAGATTCTCTCATGGGATTTATGTATGTTGCTATCCATAACTTCTACTATTCTCTTGCCCTGCTCGCTCAGTATTCTCCCGAGCTCATGGAAAATTTGGAGGGAGTCGAATCAAACCAAAAGCAAATGAAGCAATGGGCCGAGCTTGCCCCGTTCAATTTCCAGCATAAATACGACCTAGTACAAGCAGAAAAAGCGCGAGTATTAGGAGATAATTGGCAAGCAGCAAAACTTTACGAGCGATCGATTCAAGGAGCAAGAGACAACGGATATATTCAAGATGAAGCTTTAGCCTATGAGTTAGCAGCGGAATTTTATCTAGTAAGCGGTATGGAGGAGATTGCCCAAACCTATCTCAAAGGAGCACACTACGGCTATACTCGCTGGCAAGCTAAGGCAAAAGTTGAGGATTTAGAAGCAAGATATCCACAACTACAGGCAAAATCAGGGGCGATTTTTGGTAAAAATACAGGCCCTATCGTCCCCAATGCTCACACTACCACAGGAGCGAGTACAGCTTTAGATTTAGCGACAGTTATCAAAGCTTCCCAAGCCATTGCTGGTGAAATTGTGCTAGAGCAATTACTCCGAAAATTGATGACAATTATGATGGAGAATGCTGGCGCACAGGTGGGATACTTGTTGTTGGAATCTCAGGGTAAACTACTGATTGAAGCATCCGGTGCAGTTGATTCCGATACCATCAATTTGTTGCAGTCCATCCCATCTGAAAGCAGTCAGTTACTGTCCTTATCAGTGATTAATTATGTAAGCCGCACTCACAAAGATGTTGTTTTAAATGATTCTAGTCGGGAAGGCAGATTTACGAATGACACTTATATAAAAGCTCATAAAACTAAATCTCTTCTCTGCGTTCCTCTGCTCAAACAGAATCAGCTTATTTCAATAATTTACTTAGAAAATAACCTAGTAACAGGTGCATTTACTCCCGACAGAGTATCTCTGTTAAAAGTCTTGTGTTCGCAAGCTGCCATCTCAATCGAAAATGCCCAACTCTATGCCAACCTAGAAGCAAAAGTAGAAGAACGCACTCAAGAATTATCACAAGCTTTAAGCAATCTCGAAGCCACCCAAGAAGGATTGATTCAATCAGAAAAAATGGCAGCTTTAGGACAACTTGTGGCCGGAGTTGCTCACGAAGTTAACACTCCCCTGGGCGCGATTCGCTCGTCGGCAGGAAATGTTTCTAAGTTCTTAAATCAAACTTTAGAACAATTGCCCACACTTTTTCAATCTCTCTCCCCAGAAGAAGCACAGAATTTGTTGAGTTTACTGCAGCGTTCCCTGCAACAAGAAGCCAGCTTATCAACCAAAGAAGAACGCAAGTTGAAGAGAGCTTTGAGAAGCCAACTGGAAGAATTAGGAATTGAAAGTGCCGATACCATAGCCGATCGCCTAGTGATCATGGGCGTTTATAATGAAATTGATACATTTGTGTCTTTGTTGCAAAGATCCGATAGTTTACATCTCCTAGAAATCGCCTACAAACTTTCCGAATTAAAAAGAGGCATTGCTACTATCACCACAGCCACAGATAAAGCATCAAAAGTAGTTTTTGCCTTAAAAACTTATGCCCGCTACGAACAGTCTGGCGAAAAAACAGCAGCCAGTCTTAAAGAAGGTATTGAAACAATCTTAACCCTGTATCAAAATCTACTCAAACAGGGAGTTGAGGTCATCAAAAACTATGCCGATATCCCGCCGATACTGTGCTATCCCGACGAACTAAATCAAGTTTGGACTAATTTAATTCACAATGCTTTGCAAGCAATGGATTATCGAGGCACGTTAACAATTGAGTTAACGGCTCAAGATGACCAGGCTAAGATTAGCATTAGCGACAGCGGCAAAGGGATACCTGAAGAGATAAAAGGGAAAATATTTGACCCGTTTTTTACTACTAAGCCCGCAGGAGAAGGTAGCGGATTGGGACTAGATATTGTGAAGAAGATTGTTGACAAGCATCAGGGAAAAATAGAAGTGGAATCAATTCCGGGCAAAACTACATTTAATGTTTTCCTGCCAAGGATCACTTTATAAGCAACTCAAGGATCTCGCAAACGATATAAGGTAGTAAGTAGGTCGGATTTTGCTTGGTTCCGCCTAAGCTGCAATCTACCCCATTGGGAGTATTTCAAAAGTTAAAGCGTTTTGAGGCCCCTAACTCCGATTCAACAGGAAACGGATGTAAAACAGCAGTACGATGCGTTATGCTCAGCTAAGGTGCTACGCATATAAGTTTCTTGGTTTCGGCGACTGGGGAGGGGGAGAGGATTTGGCGAGCCGTTGGCTTGTGACATCTTAAGATAAGATGGAGTCTACTAATACACTTTACTACTTTTACTACTTTGGCTACTTGTGCTACTTTGGCTACTAATAACAATTAAAAAGGAGAAAAAATAGATGTCTAAACCAGTTATTTTGTGCGTTGACGATGAGAAAATAATATTAGACAGTCTCAGGACGCAGCTAGCAGCAGAATTTGGGAATGCGTACACCTACGAAGGAGCCGAAGATGCTGAGGAGGCGTTAGAGGTGATCAGCGAACTTTATGATGACAAAATTAGCCTTGTTCTGATTATTTGTGATTGGTTAATGCCCGGTATTAGGGGAGATGAGTTGCTGATTCGCATTCACCAAAACTACCCCAATGTTATTAAAATTATGCTGACTGGTCAAGCGGATGAAGTAGCCATTGACAGAGTACAAAAACAGGCTAACCTTCATGGTTGCTTATCTAAACCTTGGTTGGAGTCCGATTTGCTAGAAACTATTAAATCTGGTTTATCTAAACTATGAGCCAACAGGTAATTATCTGTGTTGATGATGAAAAAACTGTACTCAGGAGCCTCAAAGCAGAACTGCAAGAGGCTGTGGGCAATGATTATATAATCGAAATTTCTGAAGGTGGGCAAGAGGCATTAGAGCTAATTGAAGAATTGCTAGAGGAGGGAGATGAAATTCCTTTAATTATTTCCGACCATATTATGCCTGATATGAAGGGAGATGAGCTGTTAAAACAGGCTCATATAATTTCGCCTAAAACTATAAAAATTATGCTAACAGGACAAGCAGATATTGGGGCGATCGCCAATGCTATCAACTCTGCAAACTTATATCGTTATATTACCAAACCTTGGCAACCGGAAGACTTAAAATTGACCGTTAGAGAAGCGCTAAATAGTTATCTTCAAGATAAACAACTGGCACAACAAAATGCCCAACTCCAGCAAATAAATCAGGAGTTGGCCGAGTTAAACAGCCAGCAAACCGTACTCATTGCTAAACTACACGAAAATGAAAATCGGTTGACACAGTTTTTGGAAGCAATGCCGATTGGTGTGGGTGTGCTGAACGCGGACGGCCAACCTTACTACATCAATCGGAAAGCAAAAGAGATATTTGGTAAAGGAGTTGTGCCGGATACCAGTTCCCAGCAATTGTCAGAGGTTTATCAACTCTATCAAGCAGGGACGAATCAAAAGTATCCTACGGAGAATTTGCCCAGCGTGCGCGCGTTGAATGGGGAAAGTGCTACGGCTGACGATGCAGAAGTTCATCAAGGTGACAAGATTATTCCCCTAGAAATCTTCGCTACTCCCATCTACGATCAACAAGGAAATATTGTTTATGCTATCAACACTCTTCAAGATATCACGGAACGCAAAGAAGCTGAGGCAGAACGCAAAAAGTTTATTGAGGATCTCTTTGAGGTCAATTGCAATTTGGAACTTTCACTGGATGCAGAATTAGAAATTGCGGAGGCGACAAGTCGCTTTGTACCCAAGGAGTTGTTAGCTTTTTTGGGATGTGACAGTATTGTTGATATTAAATTGGGAGAAGCGGTGGAGTTGGAAATGTCAGTTTTGTTTTCTGACATCCGCGATTTCACTACTCTTTCGGAACAGATGACACCTGAAGAAAATTTTAAATTTATCAATTCTTATCTGAGTCGAATGGAACCGCTGATTGTGGAAAATAAAGGGTTTATTGATAAATATATTGGTGATGCAATTATGGCTTTGTTTAGCGAGGGGGCGGATGATGCTTTGAAAGCGGGAATTGCAATGCTGCATACTCTTGCGGAATACAATCGAGATCGCGCTTGTGTGGGCGATGTGCCAGTTGAGATTGGGGTGGGAATCAATACTGGTTCTTTGATTCTGGGTATAGTAGGCGGAAAAAGCCGCATGGACGGTACTGTGATTAGCGATGCGGTTAATTTGGCTTCTCGGATTGAAAGTTTGACGAAAAATTATGGGGTGTCGCTGTTAATTACTCAGCAGACTTTCGATCGCTTGAGGAATCCGGGTGATTATGCAATTCGGGTAATTGATAAAGTTCAGGTTAAGGGTAAGTCTGAATGGGTGACTGTTTATGAAGTTTTTGATGCTGATTTGCCGGAAGTTAAAGCGGGGAAGTTAGCGACTCTGCAACTATTTACTCAGGCTTTGTCTTTGTACAATATGAAGAATTTTAGGGAAGCTGGGGGACTTTTTGCGGATTGTTTGGGGCAAAATCCGGGAGATAATGTGGCTCGAATTTATTGGGAAAGGTGTAATTAAGGAAGAAGGAAGTTCGGCAATGGATTCGCTTTCTTCGGATGTAACGGATGTAACGGATGGAAGCCGAAAGAAGGAAGAAATAAGAAAAGCCAGGGTTTTAGCAATACAGAACTTATGCAAAATTTCTATATGTATAATTCTATAGAATTCAATGCACACTGCATCTTACCCACTTTAGTGCGAGCGAGTTTTATGAGGACTTTAGTCCTCACTAGAAACCGCGACTCGTTATCCCGATGCGATCGCCCCGATCGCACTTTAGGATTGTTCGATCGGTTGTTCGATCGGCAATTCTATGATAAACTCTGCTCCGTGCCCGAGTGCAGACACGCAGCTCAGTTTGCCACCGTGTTCTTGGACAACTTTGTAGGAAATTGACAGACCTAAACCGGTGCCTTTGTCGGCGGGTTTGGTGGTAAAAAAAGCCTCGAATAACTGCTGGGAAACTTCTTCTGGCATACCGGGGCCGTTGTCAGAAATCCTAATTACAGCATTGGAGTTTTGGACTTCTGTCCTAATTTTAATCTTGCTGCGGTTAGCTTTGACTTCGGCAACTGAACGCCCTTCGTTGTATTCCTCGATCGCGTCGATCGCATTTCCGATCAAATTCATAAATACCTGATTGATTTTCCCAGCATAACACTCAACCAAAGGCAAATTTCCATAGTCCTTAATTACCGCAATTTCGGGATAGTTACCTCTGGCTTTCAGGCGACTTTGCAGGATCAGCAGCGTTCCTTCAATCCCTTCGTGCAGGTTAACTTTGCTCATTTGAGAATCATCTTTGCGGGAGAAATTTCTGAGCGATCGCACGATTTCCCGAATGCGATCGGCCCCAACCTGCATCGAAGACATCGCTTTCGGCAAATCTTCTAGCAGAAACTCTAATTCGATATCCTTAATTTTATTTTGAATTGCTGCCGGCGGCTGCGGGCAGTGCTGCTGGTACATATCGAGCAAATTCAGCAAATCTTCCGTGTAGTGGCCGACGTGAACGAGATTGCCACAGACGCTGCTAACAGGATTGTTAATTTCGTGAGCGACCCCAGCTACCATTTGACCGAGAGTAGACATTTTCTCAGTGTGAATCAATTGAGCTTGAGTTTGCTGCAATTCGTGCAAAGTATTTTCGAGTTGAAGTTTTTGTTGGGTTAACTCTGTTTGCGATCGCCGCAAAGCTTCTTCACTGCGTTTCTGCTCGGAAATATCAGTAATTAACCCTTCCAAAGCTATCAATTCTCCAGAGTCGGAAAACACTCCCAAACCTTGCTCCCAAACCCATTTTAATTCGCCATTTTTAGCAGTAATTCGGTAATTTAGCTGATAGGGTCGATTTTCTTGCAAAGCAACTTGCACGGCATTCCACAAATTATCGCGATCGTCCGGGTGAGTCAATTCCGATATAGAAATTTCCCTAGTGCCGATAAATTCTTCAGGAGAATAGCCGGCTAACTGATAGCAACCTTCGCTGACAAACTCCATACTGCGATCGGCATCGTTGCGAAAACGGTAGGCCATTCCCGGCAAATTGCTCATCAGCGTCGCCAAGGCCCGCTGACTTTCCCGTAGGGCTTCTTCGGCGTGTTTGCGATCGGTAATATCCGTCATCACCGCCAGCATACAGAGTTCGCCGTCCAAATTAATCAATTCCGCTGACAGCAAACACACCACCACCGATCCCGACTTCATCCGAAACTCGCACTCCTGATTGCGAACAACACCTTGTTCGTGCAAACTTCGCCTAAAATTAAGTCGGTCTTCAGGTCTTACCCAAATATTTAACCCCGGTACTGTATTCCAGAGCGTTTCTTCTAAATCGTAACCAGTCATCGACAGAAAACTATCATTAACTTCAATAAAACGACCCTCAGCAAAAGTAGTAATAATCATCGGATCTGGACTCGACCGAAAAGCCTTAGAAAACTTTTCTTCCGATAACCTCAACTTTTTAATAGCCTCTTCCAACTGACTTGTCCGCTCTTTAACCCGGCATTCCAATACCTCATTAGCCTGCTTCAGGGCTTCCTCAGCCTGCACCCGATAAGTGATATCGCGCACCACGCCTTGCAGCCCTATTTTGCCGCCGATATCCATAGAAGTTAGCAGCACTTCCGCTGGAAATTCAGAACCATCCAAACGGCAGTGCCTCCAGTCAAAACGGCAATTTCCCGATCGCATAGCCGTATTAATTCGCTCTTGATAAAGACTCATAGAATCTTGTCCGTCCGGTTGCAACGGCGAGCTGAACTCCGAAGGATGCTTGCCGCAAAACTCCGACTCAGTGCTGCATCCAAATAACTTTAAAGTAGCCGAATTGCAATCCAAAAAACCCTCTTCGTCTAGCAGCATTACCGCATCAGTCGTCGATTCGTACAAAGTGCGAAACTTTTTTTCCGACGCCTGCAAAGAAGCAATCAACTGCATCTTTTCCTCAGCCGCCCGCTTTTGCTCAGTAATATCCTGCATTACTTGAGAAAAGCCCTGCAACTTTCCCCTTTCATCGCGCAAAGGAGTAACAATAATATTCGCCCAAAATCGCGATCCGTCTTTGCGAAGCCGCCAGCCTTGATTTTCGTATCGACCTTCTGCCACCGCCTGGATTAATTTTTGTTGGGGCTTGCCAATTTCAATATCTTCTTTCGTGAAAAAACACTCCGAATTATTGCCGACTATTTCATGCGCTCTGTATCCAAAAATGCGTTCTGCACCAGAATTCCAGCTAGCTACATACCCATCAGTATCTAACATGAATATAGCGTAATCCTTAACGCCTTCAATTATTAAGCGCAGGCGTTCTTCGCTTTCTCGAAGTGCAGATTCTGCTTGCTTGCGCTGGGTGATATCTTCTACAAAACCTTCGTAGTAGAGCAATTTACCTGCTTCATCGCAGACAGCCCGCGCATTCTCAGCGATCCAAATTATTGTTCCGTCCCGCCGATAAATCTGCGACTCAAAATCCGATACGATGCCCTGTGCTTGCAAAGCAGAAACAAACTGATCGCGGCGATCGGGGTTGACGTAAAGCTGATCGCTGATATCAGTCAGAGAACCCATCAATTCTTCGGCGGAATTATATCCGTAGATGCGAGCCAAAGCTGGGTTAGCGCTGATGTAGCGACCGGATTGGGTTGTTTGAAAAATACCCGACACAGCATTTTCAAACATACTATAATATTTTGCTTCCATTTGGTGCAGTGCCTCCGCGACATTCAGGCATTCTATCGCTTTATTTCCTAGTTTTTGATTTCCCACTTGTGAATACCCTGCTCTTGTGTGTCAGTTTAATATTTTTGATCGACCGCCTGTTAAATTTGAGCCGTTATTTAGGCTGAAAGATGGTGTGTCGCAGCCGGAGACGAGTGTGTTTATTCATCTGTCCTACTGGACTGTTAGTTATTAGTGATTGTTGCGGAAAGTTTAGCTAATCCGGTATTTATTTGATGCTTGGCTGGCTGTCTCGATCGCATTGGCACATCGATCTGCCTGCGGTGCAGGTGTTCGAGCAAAACCCGCTCCTTGAAATCTCCCTGAATAGATTAGCAGTTGAATACCCTGAAATAAGTTAGTAGCAAGGATGTTGTTACAATAAAAGGCAGCGACTTCTACAACCGCAAGAGCCTATTTTTAGGATGTGGGTGAGAGTACGATCGACTCTTACCCGAAGCAACTAACCCGCCTGCAAGAGCTAAATGCTCGCTGTCCTTGCTGTCAGTCGATTTGAGATTTTAGATTAAAGTTGACTCCAGAGATGAATCTGGGGTTCTCCTAATGTCTAAAATTTTTTGCTCTCCACAACTCCTGTCGGAAACTTTTATCGGTCTTTGGGTGCCCTGAGTGACTGTTAAGTATTATTGCTGATAGATAATACAGCAGACTGCTGGCAGTTGTACGATCTGGGGTTTCTATGTAAAGTTGGCACAACAATAGGGTAATTGTTGTATCAAAAAATTCATATTCTGCTACTGCGGGTGGAAAAATTCTGTAGCGGTGCTGGCATTTGGGCAAAAATATGGGCCCGATCGCGCAAAATGTGGTCGGCAAGTCTGGTAAAATCCCGATCGATTCTCGGTTTGGCCGCAAAGCTCGATCGGGCTAAATTTGACTAAAAACTAATAAATGACAGATTCTCCTCTCCTAGCAACGCCAGAGTTATCCCCAGCTTCAACCCAGACGGCGGATTCTCCTGTGTGGCCAGCCCTCCTGCAACAACTATTAGACAGACAATCTCTCTCACGCGCCCAAGCAGCCGACTTGATGCAGGGATGGCTAGCAGAAGCTATTCCCCCCGTCCTCTCAGGAGCCATTTTAGCGGCCATCCAAGCCAAAGGCATCTCTGCCCAAGAATTGGTAGGAATGGCTCAGGTATTGGATTCTCAGTCGCTTGCAGGTGAGTCGGAGAGCGTTTTCAATCCCAAAAAATCCTCAATCTCCAATCTCAAATTAATTGATACTTGCGGCACAGGCGGCGACGGCGCTTCCACGTTTAACATTTCCACTGCTGTAGCTTTTGTGGCCGCCGCCGGCAACGTTCGAGTCGCGAAACACGGAAATCGCTCCGCATCGAGCAAAGTGGGTTCTGCTGACGTGTTGGAAGCACTGGGAGTCAACCTCAACGCCGATCCCGCGAAGGTAAGATCTGCGGTAGACTCTGTGGGCATCACCTTTTTATTTGCGCCTGGGTGGCATCCCGCACTTAAGGCTGTAGCGTCGCTCCGGCGCACTTTGAAGGTGCGGACTATTTTTAACCTATTAGGGCCCCTTGTCAATCCTATGCGCCCTACAGGGCAGGTAATCGGGGTGTTCGATCCTAGTCTGGTATCAACTATTGCTCAAGCTTTGGGCGAGTTGGGGACTGAGTTAGCTGTAGTCGTTCACGGCAGAGAAAAATTGGACGAGGCGGGGTTGGGTGATGTGACTGATTTGGCGGTTTTGTCAGATGGCAAAGTGGAACTCACTACTTTAGACCCCCAAAAGGTAGGATTGACACCAAGTGCGATCGGCTCGTTAAAAGGCGGAAATGTTGAGGAAAACGCCGAGATTTTGCGGAACGTTTTGCAAGGCAAAGGTACGCCCGCACAAATGGATGTTGTAGCTTTGAATTCGTCTTTGGCTTTTCAGGTGGGAGGTGCAATTCCTATGGGTTCCCACGCCGCAGGAGTTTCTATGGCTAAGGACATTTTATTGAGCGGTGAATCTTGGTTGAAGTTGCAGCAGTTGATTGAGTTTTTGAAATGAAGGAAGTTCGGCAACGGATTTTGTAACGGATGTAACGGATGGAAGAAGGATGAAGGAAGTTCGGCAACGGATTCTGTAACGGATGTCACGGATGTCACGGATGCCAGGAAGAAGGAAAAAGGTATTTTTTGTTTTAACTAACTAACAAGAAAAATTATTGAATTTTCAAGTTTTCTTTACTTCTTCCCTCGGACTTCTTCGTTTTTTTTAAGAGCGCGATCGAAATTCAATGACATCTTGCTTAATAGTCACATCTTTATTACCAAAAAAGTCGTGACCCAACAGTCCGATATCTAGGGATGGCGAGACTGCGACAACTACATTGTTAACTGCCAGACCACCTGCTTCCATAGAAGTCAAGCGACCGAGGGGAAAAGTAGCAACTCCGTTGGGAGTTTGTGCTTGCACTGTTCCCTGGAGAACAACGCCCAAGGCTTTAGCCATTGCTGGTGTAATTACTGTGCCACTAGCTCCAGAATCTACCATCATCTCGAACTTTTGTTTGCCGTTAAACGTGACTTCTATGACGGGGATATTAGCCTCTCGCCGTTTGATTTTTGCCTGAAACACTCCAGACTTTGCCGCCGCCGAAGTGCTGGGAGTCAATTCTTTGGGGAGAAAACCGCAGACTGATTGGCTGAGATTGACGGTTCGACCTGACGAGCTCCGCATGAAGCATCCCTCACTTTCTTGAGCCACTGCTCGCGAGGAGTTGGCAACAGTCCCTACTA
The DNA here is from genome assembly GCF_036704575.1 of Microcoleus sp. K5-D4. NCBI lineage: Bacteria > Bacillati > Cyanobacteriota > Cyanophyceae > Oscillatoriales > Microcoleaceae > Microcoleus > Microcoleus sp. K5-D4. The sequence continues at coordinate 20,316 of NZ_JAUBSD010000056.1, read as the reverse complement.
AAATTGAACTGCTCAGAGAAATAACTGTTGTTACAACCAGTAACGGTTTGCACAGTTTTTGAGAGTTCAGTAGATGCTTGTATAAGTTTGAGAGTAAAGGCAAGGGAGATTTACTAGCCATAGTTTCGTTAAACGCTGTAGCTCGATCGTAACAGCGACAACTGCCTTTTGGTATAGATTTGGTATAGATAGAGAATTTCCGCCCGCCACCTAAGCTGCTGGCAGAGAAATTGCTGGCGCGGGGGGAGATGGAAAATTTGCACTTGTTGCAGCTTTTTGATTACCTGTTGCTTCTGCCTCCGGCATAAGTGCCTTGGTTTTGCGAACCCTTGCACAAATTCAAATAATATCTGTATATTGCCGACTAGCATCAAATCCCTGGCAGTGGTAAGAATGAAACCAAACGAAAGTAATTAAGGATGCCATGTCACTTTCAACTGCACAACCCGCTCTCCTAGTCCTGGCTGACGGTACTGCTTACCGCGGCTGGTCGTTTGGCGCTGACGCCACCGTCGTTGGCGAGGTAGTATTTAATACGGGAATGACGGGCTACCAAGAAGTATTGACCGATCCCAGCTATTGCGGTCAAATTGTAACTTTTACTTATCCAGAATTGGGCAATACCGGGGTAAATCTCGAAGACGAAGAATCCTCGCGCCCGCAAATTCGAGGTGCGATCGCCCGCAACGTCTGCAGCCGCCCCAGCAACTGGCGCTGCTCGCAATCTCTGCAAGACTACCTGAAACAGTACGATATCCCCGGCATTTACGGGATCGACACCCGCGCCCTCACTCGCAAAATTCGCACGGTGGGAGCCATCAACGGCGGCATTTCGACCACGATTCTCGACCAGGCAGAGCTTTTGGAGCTAGTACAAGACGCCCCCAGCATGGACGGGCTGAATCTGGTCCAGGAAGTCACCACTCGCGAGGTTTACGAGTGGTCTGAAGCCACGGACTCGGTTTGGGAGTTCAGTCCTACAGTCAAACCTGCTAATGGCAAAATGTGGACGGTGGTAGCGCTAGACTTTGGGATCAAGCGCAACATCCTGCGGCGTCTGGCGAGTTACGGGTGTCGGGTCATCGTTGTCCCCGCTGACACGTCGCCGGAGGAAATCCTCAAATACAACCCGGACGGCATTTTTCTGTCCAACGGCCCCGGAGATCCGGCGGCGGTCACGGAAGGGATCGCTACTGCGAAAGCTTTGTTAAAGTCGGACAAACCCGTATTCGGCATCTGCATGGGACACCAAATTTTGGGACTTTCCTTGGGTGCAGAAACTTTTAAACTTAAGTTCGGCCATCGGGGATTGAATCATCCAGCGGGTTTAACTGAGCAAGTAGAAATTACTAGCCAAAATCACGGTTTTGCGATCGACCCCGATTCCCTAGCCCCCGAAGTAGAAATTACTCATCTCAATTTGAACGATCGTACCGTAGCCGGATTGAAGCATAAAACTCTGCCACTGTTCTCAGTGCAGTACCACCCAGAAGCCAGTCCGGGCCCGCACGACGCCGATTATTTATTCGATCGATTCGTGCAGTCAATGCGAGACAATCAGAAAGTAGCCAGCAGTAAATAGTCCGCAGTCAGCAGTCAACCGTTAATGACTGCTGCCTCAAAAAAACTAAAAACCACTGACAAAAAAAACTGTAGACAAAAGACCAAAAAACTCCTATAATGAAGCCTCGACTTTAAGCCATATCTAGCTAGGAGGGTGTCATTCCTGAGTCATTGACCCTGACCGTTAGCCTCAGAGGCACTCGCGAAGTCAGGAATAACTGTCAGTTATTTCGCCTGACTGGCCTGCTGGACGCTTTTTCTGAGGCCACTTTTCGGAAGGTAATAAGCAAATGTATTGACGAGGGCCCAAAACACGTAATTTTGGACTTGTCTCAGATAGACTTTGTGGATAGTTCAGGCTTGGGCGCACTTGTGCAACTTGTCAAAAAAGCCCAAACCTTGGAGGGGACATTGCAAATTGTCTCAAATCCCCGCGTAACTCAGACTGTTAAACTGGTTCGCTTAGAGAAATTTTTGTCTTTGCAGCCTTCGGTTGATGAGGCGGTAAAAAACGTCAAGGATGCTTGACGCCAAAGTGAGTTAAATTAGCTATCCGGTTCTCAACGCTGGATAGCAAATTTTTATTTGTTTGCTGGTAAAACAATACCGATTTTTCCAGAAGCTGCGACACGCGCCAGCCGCTATTTCCCCGATGCTTAGAGTTTCGGTGGAGGGGCAGTAAAATATGTGTGGCAAACACGCGGAAAAATGGTATAAAAATTAGAGCATCCCGATTTGGTAAAAAGCCTTTTTTAGGAGTGCGATCGTCACGCAAAGCTTTGCCTATATATCTCGTTTCGCGATCTGACAGCGAACACTCCTGGGAAAGCTATAATTGCTGAAGTAACGAAAGACGCAAGAATTAAGTGACTAGAAAAACCAAGCTGTGCGGAAGTTTTATTTAAAAAAGTATGTCGCCGATCGCAGATGACGGACTCAAACTGAGTCTGACGGATATCAGTTTAAATCGAGTGCATCCTGCGAGGGCTACACCAGCAGAAATAGAAAGAATTTCGCCCGCAGCCTGGGCATATTTGGGAGATGCAGTGTACGAACTCTACGTTCGGAGTTCGTACTTAGTCCCACCCAAAAGATTGCAAGCTTATCACGAATTAGTGGTGGGGCAAGTACGAGCCGAAACTCAAGCGCGTCATTTGCGATCGCTCTCTCCTTACTTGAACAGTACAGAATTAGCAATTGTCAAGCGCGGCCGCAATGCTGCAGCGGGCCGTTCTAAACGAGCAGATCCAGAGATATACCAACAAGCCAGCAGCTTAGAAACCTTGGTCGGATATTTATATCTCACCGATCCCGAAAGATTGACCGAACTTCTGGCACTTTTAGATCTTGAGACTTAAAGGATTTAGCAGTTAAGAGTTGGGCATGGGGAGGGATTAATTAACCATCCTTGCACGGCTAACATAAAACCGCAAAAAGGTCGATCGGCAAAACAGGATTTATCAGTTATTAACTAGCAATTTGAACACAGCAAAATCCTTGCTCCCTCGCTAGACTATCTAAAATCTCAAAGCCCCAAGATTGCTCCCTCAATCAAGAATCTCACATCTACAATCTACAACCGATTAGCCTTCAGCCAAAACGTTTTGAGCACAAGAAACCAATGAGAAAATTTACCAAACCCAACTTTTCGCGATCGAATTCCGACAGCAAGCCATTTAAAAGCGAAGGCCGCCGTCAGGACTCACAACCATCCTCTCCCCGCTTTGAACGCAAGCCCCGTCCCGACACTCGCGGAGTAGATGCGCCTCAAAAGCGATCGACCTTCGCCCCGCAATCGCGAGAAATGCCCGTGAGAGCAATTTTCAAACGGAGAGTCGATTCCGACGGCCAACCGGACATTCGCAGAAATAATTATTTTAAAGACAGAGACAGCAGCCCGCAGGAATCCCGCGGGAATTATTACCAAGACAGAGACAGAGATAGCAGCCCGCAGCCGGCACGCAACAATTTCCGAGACAGAGACAGAGACAGCAGCCCGCAGCCGGCCCGCAACAATTT
>NZ_JAUBSD010000056.1:0-16724 GCF_036704575.1 Microcoleus sp. K5-D4 | reverse complement strand
AGCAGCCCGCAGCCGGCACGCAACAATTTCCGAGACAGAGACAGAGACAGCAGCCCGCAGCCGGCCCGCAACAATTTCCGAGACAGAGACAGCAGCCCCCAGGAATCCAGGGGCAATTATTACAAAGACAGAGACAAAGACAATAGCCCGCAGGAATTCCGGGGCAACCATTTCAGAGACAGAGACAAAGACAGAGACACTCGCCCTGTTGACAGTGCCTCAAATACTGTCGTGCAACCAGACGCAGACACAGACGACATGATTTACGGCCGCCATGCGGTGCAAGCAGCTTTAGAAACAAACCAAGTCCTCAACCGGATCTGGGTTGTTCCCCACCTGCGCTACGATCCCCGCTTTCATAGCTTGCTAACCGAAGCCAAAGCCAACGGCAGCATCATTGACGAAGTTGACGATTTGCGCCTCGACTACATCACGCGCAAAGCAAACCACCAAGGCGTAGCCGCTCAAGTATCAGCCTACGAATACCTGGATTTGAGCGAACTGATCGCCAAGGCTAAGTCGGCTTGCGAAGATCCAGTAATTGTGGTAGCAGAAGGACTCAACGACCCGCACAATCTAGGGGCGATCATTCGCACCGCAGAAGCATTGGGATCTCAGGGCATGGTGATTCCGCAGCGGCGGGCTGTTGGGATTACCTCGGCAGTGAGAAAAGTGGCAGCAGGGGCATTGGAAAGCCTGCCCGTGGCGAGGGTTGTCAATCTTAACCGGGCGCTGGAAGAACTCAAAGAGGCTGGATTCTGGATTTATGGCACTGCAGCAGGCGTCGGTCAATCTATAGAGACAGTCAAGTTCTCCGGACCCACTGTTTTAGTGGTGGGTGGTGAAGCTGACGGTTTGAGCCTTTTGATACAGCGCGGATGTGACGGATTAGTTTCAATTCCTTTAAGGGGCCATACTCCTAGCCTGAATGTCTCGGTAGCAACGGGGATGGCTTTATACGAAATTTACCGTCAGCGCGGGCCCAAAAAGTTTCATGTACACGGATCGTAAAGGTGGTTGAAAAAAAGAGCACAACAGAGTAGTTTATTGTGAATGCCACCCAGAAAGGGGTGGCACCACACCTTGAACAAGTAAAGATAGCCGATCAACTGTCATTACTTGTTCCTGCGAAAGTATAAGGGGCCTAGCCCCTAGGTTCAAACAGGAATTCGACACAAATCTATTTAGATATATTTAAATAGGTTTGGAGCGGTTCTTGGTAGCAGTCAGCCACGTGTAAATAACAAAAGCCTAGGCGTGTTCGCAGCACCCTAAAAACACCGTCAAATACATTAGAAAAGCAGATGAAAGAATTCTTGATTAGCTTGCTCAACTTTTTCGGATTGGCTTGGTGGGTTGAAGTTAAAACTTCAGCGCCGCGGTGCATTTACTATTTTGGCCCGTTCTTAACCGATGGAGAGGCGGAAGCTGCAAAAGCAGGATATGTAGAAGACATAGAAAATGAAGGGGCAGAAGGTGTTAGTGTTTCGATTCACCGCTGCAAACCAATTACTTTAACTGTTGCAGAAGATTTGGGAAAGCTTGGTGATGGAGGGCTGTGGCCGGTTTTGAGCGGTCAGTAGAAGCAGGGGGAATTTTGAGTTTTGAGAGGGCTACGCTTCCCTCGCAACGCTGTGCGGTTTTGAGTTGTGAGTTATAACTTCAAAACTCTTGAGTGTTGCGTGATAAATTGCTTGTGACAAACTCAAAACTCAACACTCGCAATTGCCAACTGCTTCGGGGTGACTCTCAATCCAGCGATCGATGTCTGCGAGTACCCGATCGGGAATTTCCCAAGGGAACAAGTGGGCTGTATTGGGATAGCACTGCCACTGACAATCGTGGAGGTGGCGGGCGGTTTCTAAACTGGATGCTGAGGTGATGTGCCGATCGCCCTCTCCGGCCAACACCAAGCTGGGACATTGAATGTCGCCCAGGTGGATCAGTCGATCGTATCCAGCTCTCAGAGCGGTATTTAACGCCTTGGTGGCCGTGTTGGAAGTCTTAAGGTAGGCGGGGGTACCTGCCTGTGCTAAGTAGCGGTAAGGGGTGGCGTTATGCTGCTGTATCAAGTAGCGAAAGAGCGATCGCCTAGCAAAAGTATCAATATTCCACTGCCAACCGGGTATCGCCCAATTGATAATTCCGGCTAAACCAGTGTAAAGGTTATCTTGCCAAGAGATGGGAGGGTGACTTCCTCGCGGTTTGGCTGCCGATGCAAGGAGAATCAAACCGGTGACTCGCTGGGGATATTTCATGGCTAATTCCAGCGCTAAAATCCCTCCCAAAGACCATCCGATCACCAAACACCGATCGACTCCTAATCTGTCTAATAGTGCTTCTAAATCGACCAGATGATCAGTCATTTCAAAGAAAGTTGAGGTGCGGCTGTTGCCGTAGCCGCGCAAGTCGGGGGCGATCGTCTGGAACCGCTTTGATAGGTGTTCTGTAAATACCGACATACAATCGCCGGAACCTGGATGGCCGTGCAAGCAGAGAATAGGAAATCCTTTGCCTTTGACGGAAACACTGAGTTTGTGATGCGGCATTTTTTAACTGTTTGGGCGGTGCGTTTTCCCCGCTATAAATTGTATATTCCAGCGGTTAAAAGCTGGGGTTTCGGACAATGTAATCGGCAATTTTAGAAATAGACTGGCGCATTTGTAGCTCGCCGCTGCGGCTGTCAATCACCGTAATCACATAGGCCTCGTCGTCAATGCTCATTGCTAAAGTTGTGCCGAGCACCCAGGAATTTTGGCCGGTTTTTTCGCCCAACCACTGAGCTTTAGTTCCTTGCAAGGCAGCAAATCCCAGAGCGTGATCGTACTGGCGGTTGAGAGTTTCTATTAATAGTTTAGCACCGGGTGTTTCGCCGTTGTAAATTTGCACCATCATTTCGGTGAGTTCGTTAGCAGTCAGGCGGTTGCGACCAGAACCGGGGTTGGAGGGCATAATTCTTTCCCCCATCAACTTGAAGTTGACGCGGGTGACTTCGTAACCGCTATTATCTAAATATTGATTGATGTAATCCGAACCCAAATAATCTATCAGTTGATTGGTGGCGATATTGCTGCTGCGATAGATCATTTCTTCTAACAGTAGCTGTAGCGGGTAATTGCGATTGGACCTAATCTTTGCCGATGCGTCTTCGGTGAAATTACCGCGAGTGACTAATACTTCCTGGTTCAGACTAATTTTTTCTTTTTCGACTTTTTGCATCAGGGCAACAGCAATCGGCAATTTAATTAAGCTGGCTGGACTGACAGGAGGTACATCGCCCCGGAGGTTTACGCATTCTCTAGAAAGGTTGCAAACCCCGATCGAAGCTTGAGCCGACAAACCGCTTTCCCGCGCAAGCGCACCCAAAAAATCAGATTTTGCTTGCTGCACTTGAAAGGTTGCTGCTGTTAAATTTTCCCGGTATTCTTGAGTTTTTGAGGCAGTGAGCGAAGCTAAAAATGAATTTTGAGGAACTTCCTGCAAGTTGTTGAGTGCCTGGTTCCAAAAAAATTGAGTTTGCTGCGAAGATTCGATCGACTGATTTGGCTGCCGTTTAGTTTCTACGGCTCTGTTGGCTAAACGGACTGCTTGCTGTAAGTTGTCGTTAGCCCTCTGTTCTACTAATATTTGAGCTTCTACCGATTGCAACTGCTGTAGCAGTTGTTCTTGAGGATTGGCGGCGAAGGGAACTAAGCCGGAGAGGATAGTTGGTTCTGGCGAGGGAGAGGAGGGTTGTTCTAATTCGGTGATCAGCCGATCGCGAGTTTTGTAGAGTTCGTCTAGGGAACGCGGGTTAGATGATTGAGAGAATGAACTTGCGATGGTTAACATCTGAACCAGTCCAATGCCGGCTACTACTGCCGCCATCTTGTTGGCGATCGACAAAAAACACCTAATATCTCGCATATTTAACATCCTCAACACCACCACATTCAATATAAGCAGCTATTGTTACATCAGTCAAAGGGTTTTAGATTTTAGATTTTAGATTGAAGAACAAATCTAAAATCTAAAATCTAAAATCTAAAATGGTTTTGATCGCGCCAATGTGGCAAAATATTACCAAAATAAAGGGAGCGATCGCACCAAAGCAATCAACCCCCTTTAAATATTGGGAACTATCTACTTTTTGCGCCGCCGTCGCCAGTCGGCACCCAACCGCTTGAGGTAATCCCAACCGCGTTGGGGCCAGACATGATCGCTACCGATTTTTTCGGCAATCCAGCGAGCTACTTTGGGGCCTGTCCAGTCTCCGCCGTCGGGGGCAGGGCCTTGCAGCGCTTGTCGCAGTTCTTCTTGCTGTTCAGGATTCAGCAAGGATTTCGCAGGAGGGGGCTGGCGGTCTCCGCTGCGATTTCTCACAGAGTTAGGCCCTTCTCGGTTGTAGCGCTGGACAATTTCTTTGGCGTAGTCGTAGTTGAGGCCTACGACTTGGGCTGCTTGTTTGATAGTCCAATTTCTGGAAACTAACAGCAGCAAGTGCCAGCGGCGCGACTCTGTGGTGTTTTGTGCCTGCCGGTAGCGAATTTTGAGTTCCTCTGCCGTCAGGTGGGATTCTAAGTGAGCTTTAGGTGGCATTCCTCCAACGGGGCATCGGGAACTTCTTACCATATATCTTTGGTTTTGGGGATAATTCCGGATGAAATTATTTTCCTGGGGATCGTTCGGGCAAATAAGTAGCTTTTTTTACCCCAGATGCACGCAGCTAGTCGCACTTGAGGAAGGACTGCTGTTTTTTTTGCAGGTGCGCGCAACAGGATACCTCGGCGTGGCGGTGAGCGTTTCGAGCTTTTTTGTGAGCCCCAGATTTCTGACAGGCTTTTTAACCCCTGGCACAATGGGCCTGTATCAGAAAAGCTCGATCGCTATTTTCTTCGATCGCGCAACCGTCATTAATTCACTCGGATGACTGATAACTTTCACTAATTTTTGACTAAAAAATAGCTCTTCATAATCTGGCCCTAATTATTAGGTAAAGTGCAGCCCCAATCTAATAGTTTATTATCAGTATCTTTTAGTTTCAGTGGATTTTTTTATTTTCAGGACGCGATTAAGCTCGTCAAGAATCAGCTTCAGATGCTTCCAAGTATGCTTTTTTTTTAATCCTATCTAACAATATCGCTAATTATTTTTCACCAAGAGTTTTTAGTAGTCTCTGCATATTAGCCGAAATAAAGTAGTCATAATCAGGGATCACTTGATTTTTTATGCGACTTTTTTATAGCATAAATCCTGGGTTACGTCCAAGAAAAGCTGGGTTCTAATATTTTAAAACTTAGATTACAGAATTGGGAATGACTGATTTCCTAATGATGGTGATCTTGCATACACATTCTTGGAGACCGAACCTAATTATGTAGAAGCCGGATTGCACACGTTATCCCTTATTTATATAAATCTCGCGTCAAACCACTTTTTGCATAAGTTTTGATACAGTTGCATTCTTGGTTGGTTAAAAGATGAGATGAAAAACTCGATCGCTATTTTGTGTCGGGTGGGATTTTGGGAATTTAATCTATTGTATATAAAATGACCGATCGCGCGTTAGCGGAGCCCTCTTCGAGGCTCGAACTTTCGCCACAAAAATAGCCGACTTTGCCTTCGGGCTGTAAGCAGGTACAATTGCCAGTTATATTAACTGTATTGTCTCAAAGTAGAAATGATAAAGGTACGAGCATGGCATCCATCCGCGAGTTGCACCGACAACTGGTCAATAAAGAACGCTCTGCTGTGGAAATTACTCAAGAAGCATTAGACCGAATTACCCAGCTAGAGCCGAAGTTGAAAAGCTTTCTGTGCGTGACAGCAGACAGCGCACTGGCGCAGGCCCATAAAGTGGATGCCCAAATCGCAGCCGGAGAGCAAATTGGCCTGTTGGCCGGCATCCCGATCGCCGTTAAAGATAATATGTGTACCGAGGGCGTTCCCACAACCTGCGCCTCTCGGATTTTGGAGAATTTTGTTCCTCCCTACGATGCCACCGTCGTCTCGAAACTCCAAGCAGCCGGTGCGGTGATTGTGGGTAAGGCGAATATGGACGAGTTTGCAATGGGGAGCTCGACAGAAACTTCTGCTTATCAAGTTACCGCGAATCCTTGGGACTTGGAGCGCGTGCCCGGAGGGTCTTCTGGCGGTTCTGCCGCAGCAGTGGCCGCTGGAGAATGCGTCGTGAGTTTGGGTTCGGATACTGGGGGCTCGATCCGCCAACCTGCTGCTTTTTGCGGGTTAGTGGGGCTGAAACCGACTTATGGGTTGGTTTCTCGCTACGGTTTGGTGGCCTATGCTTCTTCTCTCGATCAAATCGGGCCCTTTGGCCGGACTGTTGAGGATACGGCGATTTTGTTGGGGGCGATCGCCGGTTACGATCCGAGAGATTCCACGAGTCTTAATGTCCCAATTCCTGACTACGCTCAAGCTTTAAGACCCAGTTTGCGACCGAAGGGTCAGATTAGAATTGGTGTAATTAAAGAAACTTTTGGTGTAGGGCTGGACTCGGGGGTTAAAGACGCTGTTACTAAGGCGATCGAGCAATTTCAACAATTGGGCGCAGAAATTCAAGTCATTTCTTGTCCCCGGTTCCGCTACGGTTTGCCCACTTACTACATCATTGCTCCCTCGGAAGCTTCGGCAAATTTGGCGCGATATGATGGAGTCAAGTACGGTTTCCGATCTCCAGATCCCGATAATCTTTTGGATATGTATGCCAAAACCCGCTCTCAAGGGTTCGGTGCGGAAGTTAAACGCCGGATTGCGATCGGCACTTACGTATTGTCGGCTGGATATTACGATGCCTATTATCTAAAAGCTCAAAAAGTTCGGACTTTGATTAAAGAAGACTTTGAAAAAGCTTTTTCTCAAGTTGATGTTTTAGTCTGTCCCACTGCTCCTACTACCGCATTTAAGGCAGGCGAAAAATTCAATGACCCGCTGAGTATGTATTTGTCAGATTTGATGACTATTCCCGTGAATCTTGCTGGTTTGCCAGCTTTGAGTTTGCCCTGCGGATTTGATGATAAAGGACTGCCCGTGGGTATACAACTGATTAGTAATGTTTTGCAAGAATCTCGGTTGTTTCAAGTGGCTCACGCTTACGAACAGTCTACGAATTGGCACTTACACCACCCGGAATTGCATTAATTTTTGAAAATCGGCGGAATGCTGCGGCGGAAGTTAGTAATCGATCTTGGCTAATTGTCTGAATTAATTATTTGCCATTAGCTTTTGAGCGATCTCTACTTTCCCGCGTGCTCTATCTATGAACAATTTGCTAGTATTCCTTTTGTCTAAATCGCTAATAGCTTTTGGGATAGTTTTTGCTGTTGCTTATTCTGCTGCTTGTGTATTCCTATTTGTAGCGCAAGGTAAGTTTATCTTTTTTCCTGCGCGGGCGATCGAAACTACGCCAGATGATTTTCAGTTGAAATATCAAGATGTCTGGCTGCCAATTCCAACTAAAACAGGCGCGGTGGACAGCGTGCACGGGTGGTGGATTCCTGCCTCGGAAAATCCCCCCAGCCTCCCCTTAGCAAGGGGTGAAGCAAGAAAGGGAAAGTCGTTTCTGGCTACGCCCCAAAGTGACAAACGGGCCATCGCTGCGGTTCCCGCCCTTAACAAGGGGGGGTTAGGGGGGGTAGTTTTGTACCTGCACGGCAATGCTTCAAATGTGGGAGCAAATGTCGAACACGCTTATCGATTTCATCGATTAGGTTTGTCGGTATTTGTGATGGATTATCGTGGTTATGGAAAAAGCCAGGGCGGTTTTCCGAGTGAATCTCAGGTTTATGAAGATGCTCAACTTGCTTGGGATTATTTGGTGAAAAAGCGGGGGATTAACCCGAATCAAATTTATCTCTACGGTCATTCTTTGGGAGGGGCGATCGCGATCGATCTAGCGGTGCGTCACCCGGAGGCTGCGGGGTTAATCGTAGAAGGCTCTTTTACTTCGACGCGGGCGATGGTTAATTTCCAAAAAGGGCTGTTTTGGATGTTTCCGATCGATCTTTTGCTGACACAGCGGTTTGATTCTCTTTCCAAAGTCGATCGCCTGCAAATGCCCGTGCTGTTTATTCACGGGACTGCTGACAATGTAGTTCCAGTGGAAATGAGCAAAAAAATGTTTGAGGCAGCACCGGAGCCCAAACAGCTTTACATAGTTCCTGATGGAGGTCACACTAATGTGGCACAGATCGGGGGCGCAGAATATCTGCAAATACTGAGCCAATTTTTAGGTTCTTCAAAGTAGATAAAAGCTATTGGCGGTAACAGGTTAAGTTTGATATCTGTACCGCCTGCTCGCTCTTCTCACTGTACATATCTAAAGCAGAGAAGTTATCCCGATGATATAGCTTAGTAAAACCTTAATACATTCAGCCACCAGTCATTTAAGGCATAGCAATAATTGCAGTAATTGTTCGTGCTTATAGCTTGTTCTTTCTTAACTTCGCAGCCTCGCCGAGATGTTTTTCTGTTCGGCATCCGGGCGCCGCAGAGATTGGCATCTGTGAGATTAGCTTTGTTCAATCTCGCATCCCTCAAGTCGGCAGATCTAAGGTCGGCACCGCTGAGATTTGCACCGCTTAAATCGGCTTCTTGAAGGTCGGCACCGCTGAGATTTGCACCGCTTAAATCGGCATTTCTCAGGTCGGTTCTACTTAGTTTAGCGGCGCTCAAATTACTGCATTTTAAATTAGCCAACTGGAGCGATGCGTCTCGCAGAAAACTCTCGCTGAGGTTGGCATTTTCTAAGTTGGCTCCCCTGATGTCTGCCCTGCTCATGTCGGCTTTGCTGAGGTCGGCGTCAGCCAAAAAGGCGTTTCTCATGTTGGCGTTGTTTAAATTAGCTTCCATTAAGTCAGCCGCAGTCAAGTCGGCATCAACTAAGTCGGCCCTGCTGAGAGTGGCGCGGCTCAAGGAAGCGCCAAACAAATCTGCACGGCTCAAGGAAGCGCCAAATAAGTCGCATCCGGGACATCCTCTGGTTTCTAACAGCCGCTTGACTAGAGACAGATTTTGAGCTTGTAAGGGAAGTGCGGCGCAAAATGGGAGTAGCATTATCGCTGCAGTCAGAATTTTGAGTTTGATTTGGGTCATAGTCTGGGTAAGTCCTGTAACTGCCTTTCATCGAAAATTGTGGGTGGAAACCCCGTGCTTCTAGCACGGCTTTACATTAGAACCTACATATCTCACGGAATAATTGCTATAATGTGAGACATGACACAGAGAGCCTTTAAGTACCGCTTCTATCCCACGCCTGAGCAAGAAACCTTGCTCAGACGCACGATGGGCTGTACTCGTTTGGTCTACAATCGCGCCCTTGCTGTGAGAACACAGGCTTGGTACGACGAGAAAAAACGAGTCGGTTACAGCGATACTTCGGCATTGTTGACTGAATGGAAAAAGCAAGATGATTTGCAATTTCTCAATGAGGTTAGCTGTGTACCATTGCAGCAAGGATTGAGACATCTTCAGAAAGCGTTCTCGAATTTCTTTGAGGGACGGGCGAAATATCCAACCTTCAAGAAGAAACGAAACGGTGGGAGTGCAGAGTTTACCAAGTCTGCCTTCAAGTTCAGAAACGGGCAAGTGTTCCTTGCCAAGAGTTCCTTGCCGTTGCCGATTCGTTGGAGTCGAGAGTTGCCCAAAGGCGCAACACCAACAACTATCACGGTGAAGCTCTCGCCTGCTGGAAGATGGACAGTTTCCTTGCTGGTGGATGTTGAGATTGAACCATTGCCGAAATGCTGCAATGAGATTGGGATTGATTTGGGTATCACAAGTCTGGTTGCTTTGAGTGACGGTGAAAAGATTGCCAATCCCAAAGGCTTTAATGCAAAACGCCACAAACTCAAGAAAGCTCAAAAGGCATTGAGTCGAAAGCAGAAAGGGTCGAACAATCGCCACAAAGCACGGCTCTTCGTCGCAAAGGTGCATCAAGAAATTGCTGATGCAAGAAAGGATTTTATTCACAAGCTGACGATTCGATTGGTACGTGAAAATCAAACGATTGCCGTCGAAGATTTGGCCCTCAAGAATATGGTCAAGAATCGGAAGCTTGCTCTTTCTATCACTGACGCAAGTTGGGGTGAGTTGGTCAGGCAACTTGAATACAAATGTGACTGGTACGGTCGCACGCTGGTCAAGATTGACCGATGGTTTCCGAGTTCTAAGCGATGCGGCAAGTGTGGTCACATCGTTGAAAAACTGCCGTTGAATATTCGTGAATGGGACTGCCCGAATTGTGGCGCACACCATGACCGAGATATCAACGCCGCACAAAACATTCTTGCCGCAGGGCTTGCGGTGAAAGTCTGTGGAGCGAACGTAAGACCGGATAGGCATAAGTCTGATGGCAGTTGCGATGAAGCAGAAAGATCTAAGAAGTGATTCTTGGAATCACCGTGGCGTAAGCCCGGTGAGGATGTCAACACCGATTTGTCTGCTGGACTTACGTGCGGGAGACCAAAAACCCGGTTTCCTCGTTAATTCCTCGCTGTCAAACCCAATATTCTAAGCAGAAACTGGGTTGTTTGCGTAAGTCCTAGTCTAGTGGATGGACGTGAATCGACGGTGTAAGGTTCGATCGCGCTCACCGATATTACTTACGCCTTGGGGATGAAAGCCCGCACCTCAAGGCTCCCTTCCAGCGAACGGCGAACGGCCGGAGTCCCTCAATACCAGGGATTCTGGAGCTGGCGACGGCTGCGACAAGTGGCAGACTCCGACAACGGATAAGTATGTGTAATCGATGCAGTTGGATTTTGCTGCCGAGGGCGATCGTTCTCCGTACAGGCGATAGGTAAATAAGCCAATTGGCTTAGACTCTTAAGACATATTGCTGATGCGCTGCCTTCTCTAAAAAAGATAGCATTTTTGTATGATCCCCGAAATAATACCGAGCCAGCAAGTATAAAAAAAGTACCAAATGTCTCGGCGGGTGGGAAAATAGGGTACAGCTAATACTTTCAGACGAGGAAAATAGATGTCCAACAGCATAGATCAACTTGCAGAAGGCGGCAGGGGGATCAAACTCATGTGGCAGATTGCAGACGAGCTCAGTTACACCCGGACTCTCGACAATCGAAATTGTTTGTCGCTGAGCAAAACTTACGAAGTAGAAGGTCGCAATCAATCCCAAAATATAAAAAAAGCTAGCGTTTTAGATGGGTTAATGAATTTATTAAATACCTGGGATTGGCAGACTGAAACAGAGCAGCAAGAAGAGCTGCATGAAACTTCTATTCAACAGATTAGCCTGCAAGTCAACACAGATGTGAATGCTTTAACTCAAGTTTTGTTGTGGTTTGAGCAGTTGAAAGATTTATCTATCCCTAAAGAGGTTTGGTGTAAGTTTCAGTTGGCGTTGGCTGAAGGTTTCAGTAATGCAGTGCGCCACGCTCACAAAAATCTGCCAGTAGAAACTCCTGTTCAACTGGAAATTAGGGTGTTTAACGGACGGTTGGAACTCAAAGTTTGGGATTGTGGCCCGTGTTTTGATTTGGATGCTAAGCTGAAGGAAATTCTGGCAGCAGATAGAAATAACGGCTTAAATTTAGAGGTTTTGAACGATGCTTGCTTGATGCCTAGCAGACAGAAAACTTTGGAACCGTCTCTATTTCTAATTGCTGGGTAGCTTGGGAGTGAGGGACAATTGACAGACTGGCTCGGTGAAAAATGTGTTATGCTAAAAACGGTGTTAGGGGAAAAGTTACGGGTTTTGTCTCCGCGTGGGTGAGGGGTTTTGAATACTGCAAACCTGCTGCGGATTGGTTTAAGAGCTATGGTCTTGGGTGATTCTATAGCGGTTTGATAGAAACGGGTGCATCTGTCTAATTAAATATTAAAAACTCAACATTAAAAGTTAAAAATTATTAACAATAATTTTTGATATTTTAATTTATCATAGTATCTGGTCGCTCACCAATTACTAATGATTTCCAAAGAAACTTTATTTGTTCTGTCTCTATTTCCCTACTTGGGATTTCTCTGGTTTTTGACTCGATCGGGAAAAACACCCCGTTTAGCTCTGATGGGATTTTACGGGACTCTCGTTTTTGTAGCGGTGACGATTCCCGCCGCAATTTACGCAAAAGTGGCCTACAACGAATCCCTAGCAAATGTCGATTGGCTGCACGGTTCTGCGGAATTATTCTTAACACTTGCCAATATTTTATTAGTTTTAGGCTTTAGAGAAGCGGTGATTAAAGCCAAAGAATCCTCACAGAAGGGCGGCGAGGAGCCAGAGTGTCTTTTAGATGGGGGAGAATAGCCGGGATCGTCTCAGTGTTGTATTTACTCTCCGCATAAATGCTCCAGAATAGCCGTAGTTAACAGTTAACTGTTGACATACCAGTTTGTGAGCCGCCAACCTGCAAAATTTTAGGAAAGCATTAGAATATATGGAAACTCACATCAAGCACTTCTAGTGTCCTCACCTTGGTTTCTTGCCACGGGCTCAACCTGAGAGCCGAGATTTTGGGTTAAGAAAGCGAGTTTCTCAGGTATTATCGAGAATGGTGCTCTGGGCGTGAGTGGAAACAGACTACCATGTTGCTAAGTTTAGCTGTGGTGGGAATCTCCAGGCCGGAAAAAAGATGAGCTATTGCCTCAATCCCCATTGCCAAAAGCCGCAGAATGCTGACTCAACCAATTTTTGTCTGGCGTGCGGCTCTAAATTGCTACTGAAAGAGCGTTACCGCGCCATTCAACCTATCGGTGAAGGAACATTTGGCAGAACTTTTTTAGCTGTCGATGAAGATAGGTTGAAAACTCCATGCGCCATCAAACAATTTTTCCCCCAAGTTCAAGAAAAAGCTGAATTAGAAAAGGCAACAGCACTGTTCAAACAAGAAGCTCACCGGCTGCACGAACTCGGAGAGCACCCGCAGATTCCAAGTTTGCTGGCTTCTTTTGAACAAGCCAAACGCCTGTATCTTGTGGAAGAGTTAATCGAGGGAAATAATTTGTTTCAGGAGTTGCAGCAGCAGGGAGCTTTTAGCGAGGAACAGATTTGGGAATTGTTGATCAATTTGTTGCCTGTTTTGCAATTTGTTCACGAGCAGCAGGTGATTCATCGGGATATTAAGCCAGAAAATATTGTGCGGAGAACTCCCCAAACCTTGTGGTCGGCGGGATATCCCAGCTCGACTCCTGGTAAACGAAAAGGAGGGGCAAATTTACCTCAATCTTCTGCTGGTATGAAAGGGCTAATTGTCGCTGAATCTCCTGCTGTACAGGGGAAGGCCAGGGGGGGTCAGTTTGTGCTAGTAGATTTTGGAGTTGCTAAGCACATTACCGGCCTTTCTGAGGCGCAAACTGGGACGATAACTGGAACTGCGGGCTATGCGCCGATCGAACAAATTCGGAGCGGCAAGGCCTATCCGGCGAGCGACCTTTACAGTTTGGGCGTTACCTGCATTCACCTGCTAACTGGGGCGGTATTGAAGGATTTGTTCGATGCTTTGGAATGCAAATGGATTTGGCGATCGCACTTGGCGCAAAAAGGCATAAAAGTCAGCCAAAAATTAGCAACTATTTTGAATAAATTGCTCAAAGATTCAGTACGAGAGCGATATCAATCCGCTGCTGAAGTGTTGCAAGACTTGGTAAATGTTGGGCAATATCCCCGCTCTCAAATCAGTTATAATTCGCCCGCCAAAATCGCTATTAATTCGCCAGTAACTAACTCGCAGCCAAATACAGCAACCGCCGTCTCGGCCGCGCCGCCCCAGAAGATTCATGTTGTACCATCCGCTGCCCATCCGAGATTATTCTCGTCTAATAACTGGCGGTGCGAGCGCATTCTTCAGGGCCATTCAGCCCCGGTTAATGCTGTGGTTATTAATCCTCAAGGTAATATTCTCGCGAGCGCCAGCGACGATAAAACAATTAAGCTGTGGAACCTGCAAACAGGTGAATTCATCCATACTTTTTTCGGCCATTCCGCAACGGTTGATGCTGTGGCAATCAGCCCAGACGGGAGAATGCTAGTTAGCGGCAGTTTTGACAGAAAAGTTATTGAGTGGAAGCTGGATAAAAAGGCGATGATTCGCGAATTTTATAGCGATTTTGGTTCGCCGTACAGTCACCGGTACGGCTCCGTCTACTCGGTGGCTTTTAGTTGCGACTCGGGAGCGATTGCGAGTGCCAGCGGCGACAAGAGTATTAAATTGTGGAACCAGCGCAACGGAGAATTGGTTCAAAAACTTTCGGGACATTCTGACAAGGTTTTATCTGTTAGTTTTCGCCCTCAAAGTATGATGCTTGCCAGCGGCAGTGCTGACACAACTATCAAGATGTGGCTGGTAGGTATTGGGGAGAGTGTACGGACTTTTGTCGGTCATTCAGATTGGGTTTATGCGATCGCATTTAGTCAAGACGGCAAGACGATTGTCAGTGGAAGTGCCGACGCTACTGTTAAATTGTGGAATGTCGATACAGGGGAATTGATTAATACTTTGAGGGGGCATTCTGATGCGGTGATTTCGGTGGCGATTAGTCCAGATCGCGAAACTATGGCTAGCGGCAGTCGAGACGGTACGGTTAAACTCTGGAACCTGGAAACAGGAGAATGTTTGTGCTCTCTTGCTGGGTGTAATCCGGTGGCTTTTAGTCCTGACGGTCAAACTTTAGTCACCGGTGGCGAGGGGGGCGAAGTGTTAATTTGGCGGGCGTCTGTTTAGTTGGGCGAGATAATTGACATACTTGTGAAGGCGATCGGTGTTAGTGTCAAGTAAGCGACTGGCCCAAGAATGTACATTAAGTTGCGATCGCATTTCTCGAAACACCGCAGCATCACCGCGATTGTCTAGAGGAAAAACCCAAGCATCAAATCCAGCCGACTTAAGACGGCTAACAGTTCCCTCACCATCTTGCACCCACAATTGAGGGTTAATGCGAAGGGGTTGACAGGAATATTCACCGACAACAATTCCTCCCACAGAAACGCTAGCACCTTCTCCCCGATTGGAAAGTTCTTGTAAAATAGCTTTGAGAGAATTGAGTTTTTTGCCGTCTTGTACTTGCTGCGGTGTCAGCTTGACAATCACCATTTCTAAAACTTCCACAGGTTTTGTCGATCGTACAATGTTGACCGGTTGCGCCGCCCAATAATTTTGTGTTTCCGGTTGCGCCGCCCAAGAGTTTTGTGTTTCCGGTTCCGTCGCCCAAGAGTTTGGTGTTTCCGGTTGAACCCTCTCGATTTCCTCTGCAACCTCTACTGTTTCTACTGGCTTTGCAGTGTCTACAATTATTTGAATTTCCTCGCCATCTTTCTCGATTTTTCCGCTAATCAGCAAGACAGCATTCTCTATAATATGCGGTTTCACTTGTTCGTAAGTCTTGGGAAAAACCACAGCTTTGATTTGATGTGTCAAATCTTCTAATTGCAAAATTGCCATCTGCTCGCCTTTCTTTGTCACCACAGATTTGATAGCGCTGAGCATGACAATAACTGATACTTTCCCTTTTTTATCTATTAGCTGTTCGAGAGTCAGGACATCTGGGTCTTGATTGACTTGGAGCAGAACTTTCAGGGGATGTTCCGATACATAAAAGCCGAGCAATTCTTTTTCTAACTGCAACTTTTTCTGTGTATCAAAATCTTTTACAGTCTTTGATTTGGGGGCAGAATCATAGGTACTTGCCGACTTTCCGAAGCTCGTACCCAACAAGTCAAACAGATTACCTTGGCCGCTTTCTCTATCTTTCTTGCGGTCTTGCGCCCATTTCATCACCCCTTCGAGGTCGTTTACTAATTGATTGCGGTTCGGCTCAATTTTATCAAAAGCACCGCATTGAATTAAAGCTTCCAAAGCGCGGCGGTTGACAGAATGGAGATTTACGCGATCGCACAAATCAGACAACGATTTAAACTTACCCCCTTCTTGCCTCGCCGCTAAAATATTTTCAATCGCCGCTTCTCCCACATTTTTCACCGCAGAAATTCCAAACAAAATTTTATCCTTTGCCGCTCCAGTCATCAGTTTGGGCAGCGGTGTAAAAGTAAGTTCCGAGCTATTAACATCGGGCGGCTCAACCTCAATACCCAGCTTGAGACAATTGGCAATATATTTCTGTACTTTATCCTGATCGCCTCTGTTAGCAGTCAGCAGTGCAGCCATGTATTCTAGAGGATAATTCGCCTTTAAATATGCCGTTTGATACGTGATATAGGCATAGGCCATTGAATGGGATTTATTAAAACAGTTAGATGCCACCAAACTATTTTCTAGGATAAAGTTATGTTCTCGTTCAACGCCTATGTCATAGACTTCTTGAGTTCCTAGTGATTTTCGACTAATAATTTTAACCATGTTTGTAACTCCTGAGAATAGCCTCTATTTTAGTTTTCTTTCGTTGCAATCCCAAGCGGGGATATTGATACACAAAATCATAGAATGCTTGTATATTTTTTCGACTAAAGATTCTCCAATAATAAACTTTTTTTAAGTGATGCTCTTGTACAGAACCCATCCCTAGGTGCATTGCTAGTTCGCGGGCAAATTCAAAGGAACCAACAATGCAGACTAAACCGCCACTTCTACCTTTGTTTGCATAAGCACAACCGTCACCGTCAAAATAGCCTAACACATAAGACCCTAAATATTTTAAGTTAGGGAAATAGGTAACTTCCGAAAAAGTTCTTCCTGTTCTGGGGGGGTAACAACCAGCCTGAAACCCATACCTTTGTAAGGATTGAGCCAATGTGTGCTAAAAAAAGATAGGCA
>NZ_JAUBSD010000055.1:0-45220 GCF_036704575.1 Microcoleus sp. K5-D4 | reverse complement strand
ATCGCCTGCTTGGTGTAACGATCAACTGACTGACGTAGCGATCTATCGCCTGACTCTTTTAAGATACAAGGGGCGGGCTGCGCTAACGAATTTGAGGTTTGAGATTTGGAAGCGATTCTCAAATCTCAAATCTTTAAAATTAATTTCTAATTAAGTTACATTTTATGCTAACCAATATTGAAATCCTGCTGGCAGCTTGTGAGGAATTAAATATCCCTTACGAAATCCTGCATCCTTCCCAAAACTTGATTAGACTCAAACAGGGCGGCGAAGAATATTATTTTGTAAATTACATGACGCCATTTAACAGCGCGTCAGTAGCAGAGATTTTTAAAGACAAAGAATATACTTATCAACTATTAAACGGCAAAATAAATACTCCCAGAACTTTCGGTTTTGTCTCGCCTCACTGCGAGGAGAAGTATAAAAAGTATTTGAGTTTCCTAGATCTTGAATCAATAGTTTTAGAAGTAAACAAAAAAATCGCTTTTCCGGTGATTCTCAAAAGAAATCGCGGTGCTGGTGGCAACAATGTTTTTTTATGTGAAAGTAGAGAGCAAATTAAAGAAGCCATAGAAATTATATTTAATGTCAATAGCAAAGATTATGACTATGTAGCGCTCGCTCAAGAATATATCAAAATTGCCCACGAATATCGGGCTGTATTCTGCAAAGAAAAGCTAGTTTTGCTGTACGAGAAAGACAAATCTCAGGCTAAATTTGCGGGGAATTTAAGCCCGCTGCACTGGGAAGGTGCAAAAGCTAAACATATAATTAACCCCAATCTCATGTCTGAAATTGAAGATTTTGTTAAACCTGTTTTTGCTGAAATTGCGATTAATTATGCTGGGCTTGACATCGCGCTAGATCAAAACGGAGCATATTGGTTGATTGAAATTAACTCAAGTCCCAATTACGATATTTTTGTCAGAGATAACGATCGCCAAATTGTCGTAACAATGTTTAAAGACATTTTGGAGAGCTTGATTGTCAACAAAAAGGCGTAAGTGCTGGATTTTAGAGAGGCGCTACAATTAACTAAATCCCAATCTCACAAAAAGTAAAAGCCATGACATCAGAAATGTTAGAATTAGAGGAAACTTGGGAATAAATTCTCGCCCTATCCCATCGTCTTTCATTAGCATTTATCAGCGTTTATCAGCGGTTAAAATTATCTTATTTCCGGTTGCATCGGTATTGTTCAAGACTTGGGGCGGTGCGTGGGTGCAAACAGTCTCATCATCTAGATTCAAATATTGATTGCTCTCACGCACCCTACAGCTACAAACTTTATATCACATCCTCTCCAAGACTTTAATCCCCAACAATCCTAACCCCAGTTTCAAAGTCCTCGCCGTCAAATCGCACAAAATTAACCGCGAAGTCCGCAACGGTTCCTCAGATTTTAACACCTGACACTGCTCAAAAAATTGATTGTATTTTTGACTCAATTCAAACAAATACTGACAAATTCGATTCGGCAATAAATCGCCCTCAACCGCATTGATCGCTTCACTCAACTGCAATAAATGTTTGGCTAAAACCAACTCTGCATCAGACTGCAAGATTACTTTCGCACCCGCATCTAAATTCTCGAAATCAATCTCACCTTTGCGGCGAATTCCCTGCACGCGCGCGTAAGCATACAGCATATAAGGAGCGGTATTTCCTTGCAATGCGAGCATCTTGTCGTAACTAAATACATAGTTGCTGGCGCGGTTTTGACTCAAATCTGCATACTTAACTGCACTCAAACCAACTACGCGACCTACGTTAGCTATAAACTCTTGAGTTTCCTGTCTTTCTTCTGTGACTAATCTGTCTTCCAAATCTTTGGTGGCGCGAACGATCGCCTCATCTAACAAATCCTGCAACCGCACCGTTTCCCCAGAACGAGTTTTGAGTTTTTTACCGTCTTCTCCCAATACCAAACCGAAGGGAACGTGAACTATTTCGACATCTTCAGGAATCCAACCGGCTTTTCTGGCTACTGCAAATACTTGGGCAAAATGGTTCGCTTGTCCTGAATCGGTGACGTAAATTATGCGCTTTGCATTGTCTTTTTGGATGCGGTAGCGCACTGCTGCTAAATCTGTTGTGGCGTAGTTGTATCCGCCGTCGGTTTTTTGGACAATTAGCGGCAGTGGTTCGCCTTCTTTGTTGGTGAAACCGTCTACAAAAACGCATTTCGCGCCGTCACTTTCTACTAGCAAACCTAAGTTGCTTAAATCTTCGACTACAGCGGGCAATAATGGATTGTAAAACGATTCGCCGCGTTCGGTTAATTGGATATCGAGCAAGTCGTAGATTACTTGAAATTCGCGGCGCGATTGATCGCACAGCAATTTCCAAGCGCGACGGGTGTCTTCGGCGCCTGCTTGCAGTTTTACTACTTCTTGGCGGGCGGTTTCTTTGAAGGTTTCGTCTGTGTCAAAGCGCTGTTTTGCTTGGCGGTAAAATGCGACTAAATCGCCTAAGTCTAGGGCGTCAGCGGTTGTGAGGGCTTCGGGGTGAACTTCGCGCAAGTATGCGATCAGCATTCCGAATTGGGTGCCCCAGTCGCCGATGTGGTTGATTCTGAGTACGTCGTGGCCTTGAAATTCGAGGATGCGGGCGATCGCATCTCCGATGATTGTCGATCGCAAGTGTCCGACGTGCATTTCTTTGGCTATATTCGGACTCGAAAAGTCGATCGCGATTGTCTGAGGCGTTTTCGCCGGTTCAATCCCCAAACGCGAGTCGCCGGCGATCTCACTAATTTGCGCTTCCAAATAAGCCGGTTTCAGCTTCAAATTGATAAAACCGGGCCCGGCGATTTCTGGGGTTTCGCAGATGTCAGTAATATTTAGGTTTTCGATGATTGTTGAGGCGATCGCCCGTGGGGGCTTTCCTAACTTTTTCCCCAAACTCATGGCCGCGTTGCACTGAAAGTCCCCAAAGTTGGGATTGCTGGTGGCGGCTAGCATCGGATCTGCACCTGCATAACTTTCGCCGAATGCCGCGGTGAATGCTTTTTCAAATTTTGCTTTTAACTGTTGGGC
Source organism: Microcoleus sp. K5-D4 (assembly GCF_036704575.1). Lineage (NCBI taxonomy): Bacteria > Bacillati > Cyanobacteriota > Cyanophyceae > Oscillatoriales > Microcoleaceae > Microcoleus > Microcoleus sp. K5-D4. The sequence continues at coordinate 42,179 of NZ_JAUBSD010000055.1, read as the reverse complement.
GATCGAGTTCATCTTGAATATTTTGATGGGATGTTTATTTTAAACTCTAGATTAAGCACTTTGTGCCAATAATACTCTTACTACTTAGGTAATTTTCCTCTGGTTCTCTCCCTCTGGCCCTCTCCTCCTCTCCTCACCTACTAGGAAATTTTGTACTTAGCTTTGAGCTGGTGATGCGATCAAAATCACTGACCGTAATAGCACAGAGTACATTTTATCACAGTTGTGATCGCTACACAAATTAAAAATTATCACATCTAGTCAATGATCTCGATCGCTAGATCATTTAGTTAAATCGCTTACATTAAGGTATGTTAAAATTTTTTCAATGCACCCAAAAATCCTACGAAAGGAAGTAGTTATGTTATCTCAACCTATTTTTGGCGATCGCTCTCTGACCCAAGCCTTTTATCAAGCAGTAATCGATCGCTTCTACGACGGTTTCAGTCTCTCCACCCAAGCACTATTGCGAGAGTCTACCCTCGGCTTCGCCCCTTGTCCCGATGGAGTCAAAACCTTTTTCATCATCGCGCCGAGTCTGGATGCCGCAGAGCAACTAATGGAAAAAATGGACAGTATTTTGGAGCGAGTGGCCGAACTCATGGCTGGAGTCGGACAAGTTGCCCTGTGCATAGTTCCCCCCGGCAGCGAAGCAGAGCAACCGGTAGATATGCAAGACTTAGAAAAAGTTCCCCCGGATTGTCTGGCTTGCAAATTCTTTACAATTATATGGGCCGATGCTGCAGCTGATCGGTAAAATTGAAAGTTAGCAACCAGCAACTCAACACGGTTCGGCTGAACCTGTGCCTGTGGTGGTGCGGGGTAGATTGTCTGTTAGTTACAGTCCCTGGAATTATCGGGCAAAGCGTGCAGGTAATTAGAGCGTTTGCAAGGTTGCACTCGCAATCCTTGGCAAGTGTTAAACAAGCAGGCAAAATATATATAAAAAGCCCGCTTGTCAGTCGATCATATTTTTACCTGCCGGCTCAAACAGCCGTGCATCTACTTTTTACATTCCCAATAAAGGCCACCAAAAAGCCGCATCAACTCTCCGGGGTGTCTCGCTTCAAAAGACAGCAGCAGGAATGAGGCGGTATCGGTAAAAAATAGATTTTTGGGAAATATCTGCTGATGTTCAGAATAAGCAGAAATATTCTCAAAAATAGATAAGACTTTCGCACGTTGACCTCAGAAACTCGGTTTCTACCCCCGCGCTTCATATTCGCGGTTCGCTGGGAAATTGACAGAAAATAGGCTGTTTGTGGGAGAGTCACCAGCTCGAAACAGAGCAAAGCTTTACTCAAAAAAAGATGAGGTTTCCAGCGACACCCTTGGCAGTGCAGAGCGATCGTACCACAGGCTCATAGAATTTGTTAAAAATTTCAGTTGAAAATTTGAATTATTAAATTTTATGCCTAACATTGGCGATAAAATCTAAGATTGAAATTCTCAAATCTGAAATCAAGGCATCATGGTAAAACTGACACCAAATCCCAGCTTTAGTTTAACAATTCGGGTTGCTCTGCCGAACCGGCCGGGAATGCTGGCAAGAGTCACCAGCGCGATCGCATCTGTTGGCGGCAACTTCGGCCAAATCGACTTGATCGAGCAAACCCGCGCCACTACAGTTCGCGATATCACCGTCGATGCTTACAGCATCGAGCACAATGAAGAAATAGTGCAAGCAGTGAAAGCGCTGCCAGATATCAGAGTGATCGACGTGTACGATCGCACTTTCAACTTGCACCGCGGCGGAAAAATCAGCGTAGTTAGCAAAATTTCCCTCAAACGCCAGTCAGATTTGGCAATGGCATACACTCCAGGAGTCGGCCGCATCTGCACTGCGATCGCTAATGACCCGCAACAAGTTTATAACCTCACAATCAAACAAAATACTGTTGCCATTGTTACCGACGGTAGCGCAGTTTTGGGACTGGGAAACCTCGGCCCTGCCGCCGCACTGCCAGTCATGGAAGGCAAAGCCATGCTATTTAAAGAATTTGCAGGTATTGACGCCTTTCCTATCTGTTTGAATACCCAAGATACCGAGGAAATTATTCGCACAGTGCAGAATATCGCCCCGGTTTTTGGCGGCGTTAACCTCGAAGATATTTCTTCTCCCCGCTGCTTTGAAATCGAAGCCAGATTGCGGGAAACCTTAGATATTCCCATTTTTCACGACGACCAGCACGGCACTGCGATTGTTAGTTTGGCAGCATTAATTAATGCCTTGAAACTTGTGAAAAAATCCATAGAAGAAGTGTGTATCGTGATTAACGGAGCAGGTGCGGCCGGAGTCGCGATCGCCCGGTTGCTGCGTAAAGCAGGTGCCCAAAACATCATCATGTGCGACTCCAAAGGCGTCCTCTCCCAAGACCGCACGGATATGAACCCAGAAAAACTAGAATTTGCTGTGCCTTCGAGCGGTACTTTGGAAGATGCGATCGCCGGTGCGGATGTATTTTTAGGCGTCAGCGCCCCCGGCGTGCTTACCCGGTCGATGGTGCGTTCGATGGCCGAGAATCCCATTGTTTTTGCAATGGCAAATCCCATTCCTGAAATTCAGCCAGAATTAATTGTGGAGGATGGGGTGATCATAGCAACCGGACGCAGCGACTACCCGAATCAAATTAACAATGTTTTGGCATTTCCGGGGATATTTCGAGGTGCTTTAGACTGCAAAGCAACCACGATTACGCCCAGTATGTATTTGGAAGCAGCTTATGCGATCGCCTCTTTAGTCAGCCCTTCCCAGCTTGACAAAGAACACATTATACCATCTGTTTTTGACGAAAGAGTTGCCATTGCTGTCGCCGGTGCAGTGCAGTTGGCTGCCAGATCCGAAGGTATTGCCCGCGATTAATAGAAGGAATAAGGAAGTTCGGCAACTAGCAATGTACGGGATGTAACGGATGTAACGGATGTCAGCAAGAAGGAAGGAAGGAAAAAAGAAGGAAGAAGGAAGAACTTTGGAGGGAATATATCATGTATAAATTAATGGTCTTTGTACCAGTTTTGTACTTCTTCTGTTGTGATTTTTCTGCTTTCTTCTCATTCCCTCTTTCCTCCTCCCTGTTGATTATTACTCATTTTTGTTTCCCCATCTTGTCTTTTTCCTCAACATCCATCCGTTAAATCCCGTACAGGGATCGTTGCCGAACTTGCCTCGAACCTCTAACCTCCAACCTCTTCCTTCTTCCCTCCAACCTCAGCATCCATCCGTTACATTTGTTAAATTCCGTAGACGGCTCGTTGCCGAACTTCCTTCTTCCCTCTTTCTTAATTAAGGATAAAACTCACAGCAATAAACAAGATAAAAAGATATAATTAAATAAACCAAGTCCAGCTAGGTCAGATGCAAAGCCAGTTAGGAAAAGCCAAGCGCAATCGCTCCCGTTGCCAATTGTTAGAACTCAGCCCTATCGGGCTGGCATTGTGCCGGACGGACGGGACTTTTCTCGACGTAAATCCAGCTTTTGCAAGTATTATCGGCCGCACAGTTGCAGAAACTCTTCACCTCAACTACTGGGAAATTCAGCAAACACAGTGCGCCCGCCCAGAAAAATATCTAGAATGTCAAGCAAAAAATAGCCACACGCACCTGTGCGAAGCAGCATACAAACATAAAAACAACCACCTCGTACCCGTGCGAGTTTCCGAGCGGGCAATTGAAACAGAGGGACAGTGCGCGATTTGGCTCAGTGTTGAAGAAATCTTTAATAATCGGGATCAAAATAGCGCTCCCCTGGAATCAGCGCCCCCGCAGGGCAATTCCCATCTGGAAAAATTGCTGACAAAGCAGACTGCGGAACTGGAAAAAACTCAGAAACTACTCGAAGAAAAAATCTCCGAACTGGAACAAACTCAAGAAAAATTACGTCTACAAAGTCAAATTATCGACCAAGTTCACGAGGCAGTAATTTCTACAGATAGGGACGGCTCGATCACCATTTGGAATCAAGCCTGCCAAAAGTTATACGGCTATCTAGCAACTGAGGTTATCGGACAGCACATTTCTCTAATTTACCCACCTGAACAGCAAGAATTTTTGTTAGAGGAAGTCATCAAGCCGCTACACAAAAAAGGCGAGCATGAAATTGAAGTTATCACACGCCGTAAATCGGGAGAAAATTTTTCCTCGCACCTGATGCTCTCGCTATTGAAAGACAACACGGGAGAAGTTGTGGGGATGATGGGTTCTTTAACAGATCTCAGCGTTTGCAAAGCTTTAGAACAAGAATTAGCACAAAGACAAGGACTATTTGATGCCTTTTTAAAGGAGGCGCCGGCGGGACTTTGCATTTTGGACTCGCAATTGCGCTACGTGCAAATTAATCAATTTTTAGCAGAAATAAATAGCCTGAGTCCAGCAGCTCACATCGGCAAGACTGTACGCGAAATATTGCCGAATATGGCTTCCATAATAGAGCCTTTGTACGAACAAATTTTGAGGACAAAACAACCCTTAATTAATATCGAGATGAGTGGTGACAATCCCAGAAAGCCTGGGTTTGTCCGACACCTGACAGGCTCTTATTTTCCATTGCTAGACAAAGATGGCGAGGCTCTCGGGATCGGTGCAGTCGTAGTTGACATTAGCGATCGCAAACAAGCAGAGGCTGCGCTGCAAAAAAGCGAACAGCTTTACCGCACTATGGCAAGCAACTTTCCTAACGGTGCGGTGATGTTGTTCGATCCAGAACTGCGCTACACGCTGGTAGAAGGTACAGAATTAGCAGCAGTGGGGCTTGCCAAAGAATTGATGGAAGGCAAGACAATCTGGGAAGTATTCAAGCCAGATGTTTGCGCTGAGCTGGAGCCAACTTATCGGGCGGCACTGGCAGGAGAAACAGTTGTTACAGAAATTTTTTACAGCGATCGCGTTTACCTCGGTTATGCTTTGCCAGTCAGAAATGAACGGCAAGAAATTATCGGCGGATTGCTAATGACTCAAAACATTACGGCTCGCCAATTAGCAGAAGAAGCGCTCAGAGAAAGCGAGGAAAAATACAGGTGCATTGTCGAGACAGCAGACGAAGGAATTTGGATGATAGATACGGATGGTAAAACTACTTTTGTCAACCAAAAAATGGCCGATATGCTCGGCTGCACTCCAGAGGAAATGATCGGACAGCCCCTATTTGCTTTCATGGATGCAGAAGGCATCGCGCTCGCACAAGTCAGTCTCGAACGCCGCCGTGAAGGAATTCGCGAACAGCTCGATTTTAAGTTCCGTCGCCGAGACGGCAGCGACTTGTGGGCGATGGTTTCTACTAATTCATTGGCAGACAAACAGGGACGCTATGTGGGCGCCTTGGCAATGGTTGCCGACATTACCGATCGCAAGCAAACAGAAGCCGCATTGCAGCAGTCGGAAGCCAAATTTCGATCGCTCTACGAATTAACCAGTTTGCCTGTTTTTATGTTATGTGACAATGCCATCACCGATGCCAACACAGCCACCCTAAAACTATTCGGCTGTACTACCCCGCAACAGTTGTACGGCCAAAACCCTGGCAAACTCTCGCCTCTTTTCCAACCCAACGGCAGAGATTCTTTGAGCTTGGTTAACGAAATGATAGCGATCGCTTTTGAGCGGGGAAAGCACCGTTTTGATTGGGTTCATCAGCGCTTAGACGGTACTGATTTTCCCGCAGAAGTCGTGCTGACAATCATCGAGGTTGGAAATGAAAAAATCATCCAAGCAGTCCTCCAAGATTTAACGGATCGCAAACTTGCAGAAGAAACATTAGTGCGATCGGAACAAGCCCTCAGACAGCAAGCTCAGCGAGAACAACTGCTCAATCAAATTGCCAACCAAATCCGCACTTCTTTAGATTTAGACACAATTTTAGCAACCGCAGTTCAAGAAATTCGCAATCTGATGTACCTAGATTGGTGCATTTTCACTTGGTATCGCCCCAACAACAATCCTCCGGTTTGGGACGTAACTTTTGAAGCCAAGAATGCAGATTTGCCGAGTATTCTCGGCACTTATCTTATAGACGACAAATCTTGTTTTGCTGTGCGACAGATTTTGCGGCGAGAAATTCTGCGAATTGATGATGTCAGCACTTTTGAAGATGTAGAATTGCGCGAACTTTTCCAGGCTTCAAAATTTAACTCAGTGCTGTCGCTGCCAATTCATACTGCTGCCGGCGATATTGGGGTGATTACCTGCTATCAAGCTATGTCCGTGCGAAATTGGAGCGACTCTGAAGTCGAACTGATGCAAGCGGTGGTCGCTCAAATTGCGATCGCGATCGACCACGCCGAACTCTACACCCAAACCCGCAAAGCGGCCCGACTAGCTCAAGCTCAAACTCAACAGCTAGAAGAAACTTTGCGCGAACTCCAACGTACCCAAACTCAATTAATTCAAAGTGAAAAAATGTCTAGTTTGGGACAGTTAGTAGCAGGTGTCGCCCACGAAATTAACAACCCGGTTAATTTTATCTATGGCAATCTCAGCTACACCAGCGAATACACTCAAAACTTGCTAAAAATGCTGCGACTTTACCAGAAGGAATACCCGCAGCCTAGCGCAAGAATTGTAGATGCAAGGGAAGACTTTGAAATTGATTATCTTATTGAAGATTTACCGAAAATTTTAGCATCTATGAAAGTTGGAGCCGATCGCATCCGCGACATAGTTTTGAGCCTGCGAACTTTTTCAAGACTTGACGAAGCCGATAAGAAAAAAGTTGACATTCACGAAGGCATTGAAAGCACGCTGCTAATTTTGCAAAACCGCCTGAAACATAAAGCCGATCACCTGACAATTAATGTGATTAAAGAATACGGTAATTTGCCTTTAGTTGAATGTTATCCCGGTCAGTTAAATCAAGTATTTATGAATTTGTTGACCAATGCGCTAGACGCATTAGAAATGGAGATGAAGAAATCCGATCGCACCGCCAAAAATCTCGCAATTACGATTCGCACCCAAGTAACCGACAATAACAGTGTTGCCATATGGATAGCTGACAGTGGCCCTGGGATGAGCGAAGATGTGCAAAAGCGCTTGTTTGACCCGTTTTTTACTACTAAACCCATTGGCAAAGGAACTGGCTTAGGATTGGCGATTTCGCACTCTATTATAGTAGAAAAACACGGTGGCAAGCTTTCTTGCAATTCTGTATTGGGAGAAGGTTCCGAATTTGCGATCGAGATTCCTCTGCGGCAAAATATAAATTAAAACCCGTTGTATCGGTATCATATCATCTGTGCTCGATCGACCGAATTTGATAGGATTCAAATCCTACCCTTTACCACCAGACGCACACCACCAGCCGGTGCCATTGTAAAACTGCGGTGTACGGGCAAAACCGCACGATTTTCTGCAAGTTCTAAAGAGTATCGTGACAGCACTTTCGCCACTACTAACTTCATTTCAAACATTGCAAATGCCGTGCCAATACAGCGGCGGTTTCCTCCCCCAAACGGCAAATATTCGTAAGGCGAAAATTGACGTTCGAGAAAACGTTCTGGTTTAAAACATTTTGGTTCCGGGTAAATATCCGGTCGGTGGTGGACCAAATAAATGCAGGTGGAAAGTATCATTCCTTGGGGAATCTTATAACCCATTAACTGCATCGGAGCTTGCAGAAGGCGCGGAAATGCAAAAAATAGCATCGGATAAATCCGCAGCGTTTCGCAACATACAGCATTCAAATATGGGAGTTTGGTTATTTCCGCCGGGTCGCAATTTTCGACATCAATAGAATTGAGTTCTTGTAGCAGTTTTTCACGGACTTCTGGGATGTAGTGAATCCAATACAAAGCCCAGGCTAAAGCTGTGGCTGTAGTTTCGTGTCCTGCGAATAAGATTGTCATTAATTCATCCCGCAATTCAACGTCGCTCATCGGCTGTCCCGCTTCGTCACGAGCTGAAATTAACAAGCTCAGGATGTCTTCGCCCAATGGTTCAGACTGAGTTTTGCGATCGCGGATTTCTTGATAAAGCAGTTCATCTAAACCCTCTCTTTGTCGCACAAATCCTCCCCACGGACTCCAAGCACCTACATCTTTTTGCAACGACTTGATAAACAAAAAGGTAGCGCTTAATGGATTGCTAAACAGGCTAAACATATTAGTAATTAATTGCTGAATTTGCTGGTAGCGTTCTCCTTCGCTCAGCCCGAAAATCGTGTGCAGAATTACTTCCAAGGAAATTTCCTGCATACTTGATTGCGCGATAATCGAGTTACCAGGAGTCCAATTATTAATTACTTTTTCGGTTGTATCGCGGATGATTTGTCCGTAAGCTTTCATGCGTTCACCGTGAAAAGGTGGCATTAAAAGTTTGCGCTGCTGCAAATGTCGAGCGCCATCTAATAAAAATAACGAATTAGATCCTACTAAAGGTAGCCCTATCTGATTGACAGGACCGGATTCAAAGAGTTGGGAATCGGATGTAAAAATTTCTTGAATAGCTTGAGGATTGCTAATAATTACTTGGGGCGGAAAGTTGCTGAATTTGCTGGTAAAAATGTCGCCATAGCGTTGATAATTATTATCTAAATAATACAGAGGATTTAAAAGTCCCTGCACTGTCTGAACAACTCTAGTGTCTTTAGGGCCGTCTAGCAATTTGTTGGTAGCATGATTTTGAGATTGAGAGTTTTCTGTGCGGATAGTCATTTGTTTTTCTCATAGTTTTAGGGTTTCACAGGACTAATCAAAGCATAAGTCTTATTTCCAAAAAATCTCAAATCCCTCAGCTATTGAAAAATAGTACGCGGTAGGCATCATAAATTAGTACGGCAATAGTAGGATACAGAGTAACTCCCAGGCCAAAAGCTCGTTCTATCGGCTCTTTGAGATAGCCTATCCAAAACGCTATTCTTCCCAAAACAAACAAAGTTGCCAAAATTGGAATCAGCTTGATGCTGTAAGTATCTAAAAAGGTAGAAAGGATTAAACTGCCTACAAAAAACAGCACAAATTGCTCTAGAGTGTTGCTCAGATAACGCAAATGAATCCGCATTGCTTCTGATTCGGCATTCGCTAAAGGGTTGATGGCTGGGCTGCTAAATCTACCATTACCAACTGCAACTATGCCTGCAAATAACATCAGTACCGGAAAAATTTGGCAGCGAAGGCTGAAAATTAGGCGCGACTCTGTGGTATTTAATAGGGGTAGGGGCAGCGCTATCAAAAAATAACCAATCAGTACAAAAGTAAGGCAGAAAATTAAGGCAGAAATGCCTCGCCAAACAACTATTTGCTGTTGTGGATTGAAGCTGAGTAAATTAATCATTGTTTACAAAAAGCAAACCTTATTATAGCTTTTTTATACCTAGAGATTTTACGTAAACCCGATCGCACCTTGGCGTCTCCACACCAGTTGTCGGTAGATATCCACTATTCTCGTACATTTTCACAGCTTCTTTGAGAATGCTGGCAGTTTCTATCCAGATTTCCTCAAAGCCGCGAGCAATAATTTTACTTTCCAATTCTTGCAGTAAAAATTTCCCCAAACCTTGTCCTCTTGCTGCGGGCAAAATATACATTTTGCGAATTTCCACAGCATTATTTCCGCGCTGAATCGGATAGTAAGCCGCCGTACCCACTATTTTACCCTGGCGTTCAACTACCCAAAATTCGCCGCCTTGATTATGATAATGTAGTTCTACATCATAGACATCTCGATCGGCCCCGTGAGGTTCGCATTTTAAACCGTACTCTGCTAAAACATCCCTAATTAAATAGAACGCCTCAGCGCGATCGCGCGTTTCCCAGGAACGAATTAAAAAATCCAGATGTTGGGTTTTCATGGGTTGTTGCAACGTATATTTATTTTTTGACTTGAGCAACTGTAAAATTAGTTGTTTTTTGTATTTTACAGTCTTTAAATGCACCTAGATTTTAACTGTGAATTCTCGGTTCGGGATGAAGACTTGCCAGCAACTGGCTCTCTACTAATGATAATTCCTCCAACCTCTGCATCACAATATCCCGATCGAAATAAGTTGTTGCCAAAATCCAATATACCCCGTAATGGCGCGCTTCCGAAGCCATCAAACTGCGGTAAAACTTAGCTAATTCCGCGTCGGGACAGCGATCGCCCAGCAGCCCCAACCGTTCGTGACTGCGGGCTTCTATCAAACCAGAAACCAACAAAGAATCCAAAAGTCTCTCCGGTTCCTGCTTGCGAATTTGGGCGGACAAACCAGCACCGTAGGGAGGTGCAGCCAAAGGGCCTAAAGCAATGCTGCGCTTTTCTAACCGCTGGTTGACTTGCTCGAAATGCTCTAATTCTTCGCGGGCGATCGCCGTTAGCATCCTCACCAATTTTTCCCTTGCTGGGTAGCGAAACATTAAATTTAACGCTACTCCCGCTGCTTTCCGTTCGCAGTGAGAATGGTCTAATAAGATGGTATCCAAATGGGCGATCGCCTGTTGCACCCAAGCTTCCGAAGTCGGCTGTTTCAAAAACTTAATAGTTGGCAGTGTTGAAGTCATACCATTTTAAATTTGAGATTTGAGATGAGGAATGATATCGTTGACCTTGGCATCGGAACGATAGGCAACCGAGGACACGGCAATGCCGTTTCCCTACCCCAAAATAATCTATCTTCCTTGATGAAAAATGTAACCATCGCCCGATTAATTGTAGGGACACGGCAATGCCGTGTCCAGCGCGGGGAGTAGGACACGGCAATGCCGTGTCCCTACTTTTCAAAATTGATTTTACACAATTTTTCCAACACCGCATACATATCACCCGCAAACTTTTTTGCATTCCACAGGGGCGACAAATTTGCTGGATCTTTAGATTTCACCAACTGTGCTTTAATTGCATTTCTCAATTCACGATCTTTACCCAATTTTACACCCACTTCCACATATTCCGACCAAGACAAAGCCACGCCTGTTTCAATTCCCAAAGTCTGCAAAAACGAATAACCCATTCTCGACAAAAATTGCTCTCCTGTGCGAGTCACCACTGGCAAATTAAACCACAAAGCCTCTAAAGTGTGAGTTCCTCCGTTGTAAGGATAAGAATCTAACAAAACATCGGCCAGCAAATAGATAGTTCTGTGTTCTTCCTCAGTAGCAAACCTTGGCAAAAACTTAATTCGGTGCTTGCTCACTTTCTCAGCTTCGCAAGCTTGGTGATATGCAGCCTCAAACACCGCAGCATCGCCTAAAGCTTTGTGAATTAAAATACTGTTTGGCACTTGTTTGAGAATCGCAATTTGTGCTTTTACCAACTCGCTATTGAATTTTCTTCCGGGAGCGACGCACAGGTAAACTATCTGATCCAAACCGATCCGATGCGACCTTCTCAATGCAACGGGATCGACTCCATATCTCTGAAAACCGGACACTGCTACAAAGGAATCAGGCATCCTAATTAGGTGCTCGTCATAATATTTTTCCCGCCCGGCTGGGTGCGAGTGCCAGTCTGTAAGAAAGTAATTTTCCGGCGATATGTAAGGGGCGTCAAATCCCAGCCAAGAAACACAAACTGGTGCGGGTTTTTGGTAGAGAATGTCAGCGTGAACTGGTACGCTGAGAGAATCTAAATCAACTAAAACGTCCAATTCATCTTGCTGAATTTTGTCGATAATTTCTGCGGAATTGGCAAGTCCGTTGGGGTAGGTTGTCGGAAAAGTCAGTTTGCCCCAACTTTCAAATTGCTGAGTGCGATCGTCAGGAACAATTCTTTCGGAAGCGTACAAATACACATTGGGTGTGATGTCGGACAATTCGCGAATGATGTCAGCGCTGCACCAACCTACAGAATGGCGGCTAAAGTGATTGGACAAAAAGCCGATTTTTAACTTGCTGGATGGGGCACTTGGTTTGAAACTGTAATTTGCGGGTTGAGAAAAATTAGGTTTAATACATTGGTCGATATACTTTTGGGAAATTAATCTGTAAAGTTTTGAGTTTGCCGCCAAGTCATCTCGCAAATAGGGCGTGCTGAATAACAAGTTTGCATAAAGCGATTTAATTTCCACCGGGCTAGCGGTTTCTAAGTTTTGCTGCAAGTACGACTCTAGCTCTAAAAATCGATCGCCCGCAATTTGATTTAATCCCGACACTTGATAGGTGCTGATGAAGTAAATCGCGGTCATAATTGGATCGGTTTCGGCACACATTTGGCTGTATTGGTGCACGGCTTGCCGCGCGGCAGCTAAATCGCTAGTATCTCTGAGGATGCCGCACAAATGTTGGTGGGCAGAAATAAAATCGGGTTTAATTTCTAGGGCTTTTTGAAGGTTGGGTATTGCGTCTTTAAATTGACCCTGGTGGCGCAAAACTCGGCCAATTTGACAGTATGCTTCGGCTAAATCAGGTTTAAATGCGATCGCCTGCTTCCATGCAGCCACAGCCTCATCTAACTTCCCTTGCTGCGCTAATTTATCTCCTAAATTTAAGTGAAAATCTACCTGAGCAAGGTGGGGATTGAGTTCGAGAGCTTTTTGCTCGTATGCTACCGCTGCATCCTGCTGCCCCTGCTGCTTCAGTGCCCCTGCCAAATTCCAGTAAGCAGCAGCCAAATTTGGTTTAAGTTCGATCGCCTTTTCGTAATTGACAACCGCCTCCACCAAATGCCCTTGTTTGTAGAGCATACTGCCCAAATTAGCATAAGCCTCAGCAAAGTCCGGATTCAGGGCGATCGCCTCAGAATAAAACCGCATCGCTTCCTCAATTTGGCCGCTTGCTTGCTGCACATTGCCCATTGTCACGTAAGCCGCCGCCCAATCCGGTTGCAATTCCAGAGCTCGGCGACAAGCAGCGACGGCTGCTGCTAAATTGCCTTGAGAGTAATAGGTTTCTGCAACGACTGTCAGCGATGCAGCATCTTCAAATTGGGGTGTTTCGGATTGGTTGGGAAAATCGGAATTCATTTGGCGGCCTATCTGTGCTATCAAGTTAAAGGTTGAATCTATATTATTTTGCAGAGTAGCAGTTTTAGCGGAATTACGGGCGATCGTCACAGAGAATTTATGAGCGACAAGCAAACGACACAGCGCCAACATAACATCAAGTGGAAACCAAACCTCCTGCTGGGGATACTCTTGTTAACCTTAGCAATCCCTTTACCCTTTGCCCAAAAGACTTTCGCACAGCAGCAGCAGACAGCCAGCTTTCGGCAGAAATTATTTCAAACTGCTCTTTATTTCACCCTATATTTTGAGGGCGGATTCAGCAATCACCCTGCCGATAAGGGCGGCAGAACTTATCGGGGTGTCTTGCAAACGGAATACAACGCCTACCGCTACAGTCGTGGGCTTCCGCCCCTCGACGTGACGCAGATGTCGGAAGCAGAGCTCCTAGAAATTTATAAATATTACTGGGATTCTAGCCTTTCGGGCACGATGCAGCCGGCTTTGGCGATCGTCATGTTTGACACCGCCGTTAATTTCGGTATTAATAACTCTATTACCTTTCTCCAGCAAGCATTAGGATTGCCGCAAACTGGAGTTTTTGATGCCCGCACCAAGGAAGCGCTGAAAGGGGCAAATAACAGAAATACCGCGCTGCAAATGATTAACGAACGAATTATTTACCGCTACAAAAGGGTGCAAGAAGATCCGACTCAGATGGCTTTTTTCCGGGGTTGGCTGAGTCGAGATTACAGTTTGTGGGGCTATGTGAATAAAATTAAGAATTAAGCAGGGCTGATTCATTTTCTCAAAACTGTAGTAGTCCCACGACAGGGGTTTACACCCCTGTCTCATTGACCCGATAGATGCTATACAGTCAACCCATTTGGATTAGCTGTTGTTGTCAAAATGTACTCAACTTGAGCCGGAGTTAAAGTCGGATTGGCATTCAAAACTAAAGCCGCTACACCGGCTACGTGTGGCGTTGCCATAGAGGTGCCAGTTAGGGCTGCATAGTAGTCATAGGGAGTTGTAGAATAGATATCTACTCCCGGAGCAACTACGTAATCCAAAGGTGTGGAACCCGCAGCGTTCGAGGTGTCAGCCATCCTGCCGTTTATATCAATACTACCCACGGCAATTCCCCAGCGATCGGCATTACGAGCTGGATAATCTGGTTGGCTAAAACCAGAATTTCCCGCTGCTATCACCACAACAGAGCCTTTGTTATTTGCATACTCAATTGCGTCATTCACCAGTTTGGAAGGGTAAAACTCATTTCCCAAGCTGAGGTTAATTACATTTGCTCCATTATCAGTAGCATAGCGGATTCCAGCAGCAACATTATTCAACTCGCCGCTACCAAAGGTGTCTAACACTCTGACAGGCATAATCTTGGCATTGGGCGCAACTCCTGTGATGCCAAAATCATTTCGTTCCGCGGCGATCAAACCTGCTACGTGAGTGCCGTGACCATCGGGATCTAGATCGATTGGGTAGTTGTCATTATACACAAAATCCCAACCCCGAATATCATCAATAAATCCGTTGCGATCGTCATCGATGCCATTTTCCGCAATTTCATCAGCGTTATCCCAAATATTACTATCCAAGTCGCTATGGTTGTAGTCAACACCAGTATCGATGACAGCTACAACAATCCCATTTCCTGTAATGTTCTGCTCCCAAACATCGGGCGCATTTATAGTGTCTACCCCCCAATTATTATCGCTCAAATTAGGAACATCAGCGAAAAGTGTTGAGCGGTTCAGGGTGCGGGTAACTGCTGCATTTGCATTCACTAAACCGTAGCCGTAATTGCCATTAAAAAGACCGTTAGGTGTAGGAATATCGGGCAAGACAGGAACAGGTGTTGCAGAAAGAGTCAGGTTGTAATTGGTAGAGTCGCCTAGGAAGCTAGAGACTTGGACATAGTATGTCCCTGGAGCCAGGTTGGATAAATTAATCACATCCGGGATGGTGTCACTCTCAAGAGAGTAGCCAATTAATTCACCATCTTCCACTACACCGTTGCCGTTTATATCTTGAATTAGGTCTACGTCAGCATCCGCCGTCAAACCGTCGAGACGCAAGCTAAAATTGCTATTAGTGTTGATATCGAATCGGTAGAAATCATCGGGATCGCCTGTCCCCACGAACTCAGTTAAGCGGATGCTACCGTTCTGAACGCCAACAACATTACGAGCTGTAAAAAGAGAGTTATCTGAATCGGCGAAATTCAACTGAGAGGCAGATATCGTTCCTATTAGGGGATCTGTGTTTGGGCTCGCTGACTGTGACTGCGGTTTGAGTTGAGCATCGCTCACAGAGTAACTAAAGCCAGCGTTAGCATTAGGTACAAGAAAATTCGCAGTTTGTGTCTGTGGGTCGGTGCTGAATGCTGGGAGATTAGGAAAGCTAGATTCAGCACTATAACTAGAAACCTTGAATGGATCGATCGCTCGGTTGAGCAAGTCGTTGTTAACCGGAAATGCTGATGTGGCGATATCCTTTGGCTGTTGAAGGCAAGAAAGGCGATGATCGGTAGGATTCGTCTTGATGTCTAACATAAATTAAAAAAAATGGTAACTTTCAAAAAATGTGAAGTTTTTTGTGGTCAACACTTTAGTCCTTATTATTGACATCTGTAACTTCGGGTTCTGCGTGAAGGAAATACAAATTGGTGCCGCTGATTTCCACTGAAGAACTTTAGGAGGGCAACCACAGGATTGCCCCTACGCTGGAGGTAAATCTAAAGCAACACAAAATCCGATGCAGTAATCGAACTATTCAACCCAGTTACAGTTGCCAAAACTTGATCGGTGGATATAACTTTCAGCACTGTTCCTTCCGCAGTTTGACTAATTTCTAACTGCTGGAAAGTCAAACTGTTATCGAGGGCAAATTTATCGATACCCACCTCAAAATCAACCACCGTATCCGAGCCGATACTTGGAGTTAACAAAAAGCGATCGCTCCCGCTACCTCCAATCAGAAAATCGTTGCCATTTTCGCCGCTGAGAAAATCATTACCCAAACCGCCAAGCAAAGTATCCTCTCCCTTGCCACCGTACAAACTGTCATTGCCGATACCGCCGTCCAAACTGTCAGCACCGCGGCCTCCAAATAGGATATCATCACCACTGCCACCTGTCAGCGTATCGAGTCCCCGCCCACCGTAAATCGTGTCATTGCCACCGCCACCATCGAGGGAATCGCTAGCTTTTCTGGCACTGATAAAATCGTTACCGCTGTCGCCGATTAAAGTATCGCTATCATCAGTACCGACAAGATTTTTGCCCTCAGCGCCCAGAATTTCAGGAGAAGTATTGACAAGTTCCACATCACCTTGCACAACTGGAACAGCGGGTTGAGCCGGTGCTGGAGTTCCTTGAATTTTGGCAGTTAAAAATTCGCCTGTATTTTCGGAAACTACCTGTGCGATTGGTTTTGTGCCAGCCGCCGCTTCTTCGAGGGCGATCGAACTTTCACCTAATGCCACCTTTTGGACTTTGGCAATTTCCGAGGGAATAAATTCAGGCAAAAAGTTAGATTTAACATTATCCGTGCGTTGATTAGCCTCAGCCATTACCTTCGCCGCTTCCGGGGCAATTTGGGAAAGTTTTTCAGTGTTGAGATTGGTGTCACTTTCTTTTACCTTGGCAACTGATTGCTGGATAATGCTTTCTACCTGCGCCGCATCGCTCAAATCCAGGGAACCACCGGATTGAATTTTACTGTTAATTGCCCCGACAACAGCTTTGACGATCGCACCATTATCAGCCGTAGATGCCCCGTCTATGAGGCTGCTGGTTTGGGTGATGACGTTTTGGACTTTTGTCATGGCGACTAGAGTTTCAACGCCGCCCGCTTCCTTTTTGGCTGTAGAGGCGATCGGATCTAAGTCGCTCAAGTCAACTCCCGCAGGAATAGACAGAGTAGATTTAACTTTTGACTCGGCTTCACTCTGCGTCATTCCCCCAGCCATCAAATCAGTTACCAAACTGGTTAACAAAGTGACAACATTAGCATCCGCAGGTGCAGAAACAGGCATTTCCAGCGGCAAACCTGTCGCAGTATCCGTCCCGCCAAAAGCGACTAAATTGCCTTCATCTGCATCGATTTTCCCATTTTTATTTTTGTCGAAAGTCTCCAAGGGAATATCGAGCTGATATGCACCGTTAAAGTCAGTAGTAGTTGATGGTTCGTTACTATCTTTAATGCCATTTTTGTTAGCATCTAGGAAGATGGTTGCACCGGAGATGTAACCATCAATAACAAAGCCGTCGCTCATACTAGAAACGGTCGTCTGAAGAAGAGGATCGTCATCGTCAGTATTGGTAACGTAAATAATTGATGTATTTAACCCGGAGTAATTGGGATCGGCGCTAACAGCAGGGTCGGCAATAATACTGTAATTTTGATCTCCATCCCATACACTATCATCAACGCCTGTTACCCTCACGATCTGCTTTAGATTCCAATTAGTAGAATTGAAGGTAACAGTTGGCCTGTAAATTACTCCTTCTCCCACACTATCGGTACTAAAATTAATACTCACATCAGCAGTAGGTGGGCTGTTGAGTTTGACAGTGAAGTGGTCTGTGCCACCTGTTTCTGAAGTGACTAATCCCGCTGGTGGATTAATAATAATGTCTGGAGTTGCAAGTATCAGTGGGGGCGTCCCTAGTGTCGGCGTCACTGGCGTCACTGGTGTCGGCGTCACTGGCGTCACTGGCGTCACTGGTGTCGGCGTCACTGGCGTCACTGGTGTCACTGGTGTCGGCGTCACTGGCGTCACTGGTGTCGGCGTCTCTGGCGTCACTGGTGTCGGCGTCACTGGCGTCACTGGTGTCGGCGTCTCTGGCTTCACTGGTGTCGGCGTCTCTGGCGTCGGCGTTGGTGTCGGCGTGACTGGTGTCGGCGTCACTGGCGTTGGCGTCGGCGTTGGTGTCGGCGTGACTGGCGTCGGCGTTGGCGTTGGCGTTGGCGTCGGTGTCGGCGTCGGTGTCGGCGTAGTGTCGTTATCGTCGATCGCCACTATCACCCCTGGCACCGAAATTTCGTTATACTTAGCATCAGTGCTAGTTGCAGTGTGAGTAATATTAGCGCTGTCTGTACCTTGGGCAACTGTATCGTCAACAGCTTTTACCGTAACGGTTTGAGCAACATTCCAATTATTTGGAGTGAAAGTCACAGGGCCGATCGGCTGAATCTGATTATTGGTTGTGAGAGTGATGGTAACGGGGGCTGTTGGCTGCGACTTTAATTTGAGCTGGTAACTGCCATTCGCGCCGCCTTCTGTAACTTCCGTTTCGGTAAGACTAACAGAAACACCAGCCGTATCATTGTCCTCATTGCCGCTACCATCCGCTACATCATCGTTTTTGTTGAGCAAAACCGAGACGTAGCTAGATTCTTCAGTATCGTTTGTCGTAGTTAAGTCTGTCTTGCCGTCAGCATTAAAGTCCCCAACAGCAATGACAAAGGGATCTTCCCCAGCCGAAAAGTTGGCGGGCGCACCAAAACTGCCCGTACCATTTCCCAACAAAATGGAGATACCATTGCTCGTCACAGCTAAGTCTGATTTGTTATCGCTGTTAAAGTCCCCAACAGCAACACTATTGGGAAAGTCCCCCGCATTAAAGTTAGTGGGAGCCCCAAAGCTGCCTGTCCCTGTCCCCAACAGGATTGATACGTTTTTAGATTCGCCGATGTTTGTTACAGCTAAATCTGGCTTGTTATCCCCATTGAAATCCCCTGTGGCGAGCCCGATCGGATTGTTCCCCGCCTTAAATTTAGTAGGAGTCCCAAAGCTGCCTGTCCCTGTCCCCAACAGGATCGATACATTATCAGAAGAGTCTATGAAAGCTAAGTCGAGCTTGCCGTCAGCATTAAAGTCTTCCACGGCGAAAAACCGCGAATTCGACCCATTAACATTAAGGTTAGTAGGAGCCCCAAAGCTGCCTGTACCAGTTCCTAACAGGATCGATAGATTGTTATTGCCTATCGTAACTAAATCTAGCTTGCCGTCGCTGTTAAAGTCACCCGCACCAACACCAAGGCCATACTCTGACTTCCCATCAGCTTCCCCCGTATAAAAGCTCGTGGGAGTGCCAAAGCTACCTGTGCCATTTCCCAACAGGATGGCTACTTGACCTACATCTGCGCTGTCCGTCTTTACAGAAGCTATGTCGAGGTTGCCGTCGCTGTTAAAGTCCCCTAATGCCAGACTTATGGGCGTAAAGCTGATGTTAAAGTTGTTGGCAGTGCCAAAGCTGCCAGTGCCTGTCCCCAACAGAATCGAGATGTTGTTAGTTCCTTGATTCGCTGTGGCGAGATCTGGCTTACCGTCTTTGTTAAAATCTGCTACAACAACGTCACTCGGCCCTTCGCCGACAGGGAAGCTGGTTGCGGTACTGAAGATAGACATGATTAATTTACCTATTAATTGACAACACTCGTTTCTGATGTTTGCAGTTGTAAAGTCGAATCTGCGAGACTTTAATTTGGCAATGTACTCTCTAGTTAAAAGTTGTAGTTGAGATAGTAGCAGTAACTATTTAAAACGTCAATTCATAAAACTCATAACATAAAGTCATAAAAGTCATATTGGTAAAAATATATTTCAATAAGTAGACAATCTAGCAAATTTAATAGAAATTATATATAACAGAAATCTAGGGATATAAAAATGCGTGGCTCCTGTACAAATCACTTAAAATATGAAGCTATGACAGTAGAAGAAGCAATATTGTTTTTGGACAATCTGGTATACGAACAAACGGAAAAACACCTGAGTCGGTTGCAACAGTCGATAATTCGAGGCGTTGTAGGGGGTTTGACCTATCAAGAAATTCAGCAAAACGATCCGATCGCCCGTGGGTACACAGTGGGCTACCTGGGGCGGTATGTCGGCTACAACTTGTGGAAAGACCTCACCAAGATACTGAAGCAAGCAGAAATTATTGGACAAGAAGAAAGAGTCGTCGGAGCAAATCTTTGGGACTGCATTATGAGAGCTGTACAAAAAGGCACACAACCAGCTAATTCTGTCGATCCAATGTTGCAAAAGCTGCTGCGGATGCGTTACCGAATTAGAGAACATTTGGTCAGCACCGAGTACAGCGATACCTATCTGGCTGAAGATGAAAATTTGCCCGATCGCCCTTTGTGCCTCGTCAAGCGCCTGAAAAGCCAGTCTGAGAGAAGCAGCCACCTATTCGATCGAGAAACGCGCGTTTTATATCGATTGGGCCAACACGATCGGATACCAGAATTGTTAGCTCGCTTTGAAGAAGATGGATATTTTTATTTAGTCTATCAATTCATCGAAGGGCAACCCTTGTATCAAGAACTAATCGAAGGTCAACCTTGGGAAGAAGATCGGGTTATTGCTTTGTTGACAGATATTTTGGAAGTGCTTGTATTTGTTCACAAACAAGATGTAATTCACCGCGACGTTCACCCTCAAAACTTAATCAGGCGGACATCAGATGGCAAGATTGTATTAATTGACTTTGGGGCAGTTAAAGAAATCAACACTTCACAAAACAGCATCGGTCAAACGAAATCGCGCGGCGGTACTCAGCAAGACTACATTCCCCCCGAACAAGCCATCGGTTCACCGAAATTTTGCAGCGACATCTATGCTGTCGGGCTCATCGGGATTCAAGCCTTGACAGGGATGCGCCCGAAACAACTCCGAGTTGATAATTTAGGCAATCTCATCTGGCAGAAAAATGCAACTGTCACCCCGGAATTGGCTCGCGTTTTAGACAAGATGGTGCTCTACGCTTTCCCCCAGCGTTACCCCTCAGCAACCGAAGCTTTGCAAGCACTTCAAAATTTGGGAGTTAGTTGACTGTTGACAGTTGACTGTTGACAGTTGACAGTTACCAAATCCGACTTTAATATGCCCTCTTTAGTCCCTCTCTGCTGGGACTTTGTTTTTGTAGTAGCGGTTTCAACCGCCGAGTCTTATCTGTTATGCCGCATTTCCCACAGCCACAGCACCCGGTTTACAATCCGAGTGATCTTGTTACAGAGTGATTCATCCGCTACCCTTATCCCTCCATGTACTGAGTAAAAACACTCGGTCTTGCCGATGAATCGGGCGCCAATTTCCGAAATCGCAGGGACAACGAACAAGGAACAAGGAATTTTTTATTTTAATTTAATAAGAAAAACTTACTTAATTCTGCCGAATGCCTTCTACGTAAGAGCCTTCAACTTTCATTTGACTATCTCTCTAAAGTTAGATAAAATAATTCATATTTTATGCTTAGGCAGCTTTGAGAAAATCTTAAGCAGCTTTGTATAGCGGGCAACAATCTCACTAGAGTGTTTATTGTTACCTTAGATACGTAGAAAACCAAATAATTTGAGGGAGCGAGAAATTGGAAGTTTTTGAACGAGCACAACAACTGCAAACGCCCTCAACCCGAATGGCTGCTGTCCAGTCTTTTTCCAAAAAAGCGAGTATTGCAGTAATGGCGATCGGCTGTACAGTCATTTTGGGTTGGATATTCGATCTGCCACTCTTAAAAAGCATTCTGCCCGGACTTGTGACGATGAAAGCCAATACTGCGGTCTGCTTTATTTTGAGCGGATTTTCTCTATTCATCCAACTGATCCGGCGCGCCAAATTAACAGCAAGAACGCCTCAAAAACATCATAAATATTTAATTTTTGGATGTTCATTTTTAATTATATTAATTAGCCTATTAACCCTAGTTCAATATAGCTTTAATTTAGACTTAGGCATCGATCAACTGCTATTTAAAGAAAGTTACACCTTGACAATCACCGGAACACCAGGACGCATGGCACCGAATACTGCTGGTGCTTTTTTATTACTGGGAACAGCGCTGCTGCTGCTGTCAGAACGTCGGCCTAAATACCTGCGGATTCAAATCTTAAGCTGTTCAGGATTTTTAATTGCATTTACGGGTTTGATAGGGTATTTCTACGACAAAGCTTTATTTTACCAAATTGGCAAAAATACAGGCATGGCTTTGCACACTTCCGCAGCATTTATGTTGCTGAGCTTCGGAATTTTATTTGCCAGTCCTGAGCGAGGATTGATCGCAGTAATGACGAGCGATCGCGCCGGCGGCATCATGGCGAGGCGCTTGTTACCACGGGCAATCATTATCCCGCCTGTAGTCGGTTATTTCATCATATCCGGAGAGCGGTTACAAGCCTACACGCCGGAGGTAGGGATATCGCTGTTAAGCGTATTGAACGTGATTATTTTTACAGTTCTGATTTGGCAGAATGCCAAAACTCTCTGCAGCGCAGACCGGAAGCGCTATCGAGCGGAACTGGGACTGAGGAAAGCTAAATCAGACTTAGAAACTAAAGTTGAGAAACGGACTATCCAACTGCAACTCGCCAATGAGCAATTGCAGGAGCAAATTTTCGACACTAAAACAACTAAGCAGGCACTTCAAAAAAACTACAACCTGTTGCTTGCCGTCATCAATAGTACGCCAGCAGCCCTATTTGTTAAAGATATTCAGGGCCGTTACCTGATGCTCAATGCTGCGGGAGCCAGTATAATTGGCAAGTCTGTAGACGACATTATCGGCAGAGATGACAGCGAATTATTTCACCCGGAAATTGCCGACAAAATTAGCAAAACCGATCGCCCAATTATGACAACGGGAACAACGCAAGCGATCGAAGAAGACCTGCCAGTTAAAGGAAATTTGCGGACATTTCTTTCTACAAAAAGTGCTTACCGGGACGGACTAGGAAATATTAGCGGTATAGTTACCATCGCGCGGGATATTACTGAAAGCAAAAAAGCCGAAATCGCCAACAGAAGTCTGGCAGCAATTCTGGAAGCCACCCCGGATTTTGTAGGTATCTGCAACCTCGAAGGACGCGCCGTTTACATCAACAAAGCAGGCAGAAAAATGGTGGGTATAGACGAAAACGAAGATATATCCAACCTACAAGTTGCAGAATTCACGCCAGCGTCAGCCCGCAGCAATTTGAATCAAGCGATCGCCACCGCTGTTTCCGAAGGCTTTTGGAGTGGAGAAACCACCTTCCTGTCAACATCGGGACTCGAAATTCCCGTCAGCCAAGTCCTCATCTCCCACTCCGCACCGGACGAGAAACTCACATACATTTCGACGATCGCCCGCGACATCAGCGATCGCAAACACGCTGAAAAAGCCCTGCAACTGTCTCAAGCTCGTTTCGCCGGCATTGTAGAAATTGCCGACGACGCGATTATTTCGGTGGATGCTGAGCAAAAAATTATCCTGTTCAACCAAGGGGCAGAAAGGATTTTCGGGTGGACGGCTGCTGAGGCGATCGGGCAATCCCTGAGCATCCTGTTGCCCGAAGCTTTTGCCACCCCTCACAGTCTCCTCGTCAGCAATTTCGGCTGCGGCGTTAAACAAGCCCGAAACATGGGCAACCGCAAAGAAATTTTCGCCCGCCGCCGAAACGGTACGCAATTTCCTGCCGAAGCTTCTATTTCCAAACTCGATGTGGCAGGCGAAATCATATTCACAGCTATTTTGCGCGACGTGACAGCCAGCCGAGAAGCCGAAGAATCTGTGCGTCTGAGTGAGGAAAGATATCGATCGCTGGCAATGGCCACCGCACAGATGGTTTGGATGACAGACGCTAACGGAATCTTCGACAAGCCTCAGCCTGATTGGATAGCTTATACGGGCATCAGCTTTGAAGAGGAGGACAACTGGATACAAGCAGTACACCCAGAAGACCGCGATCGCACAGTACAAGCTTGGATGCGGGCAATAGAAACAAAAAGTCTCTACGAAGTCGAGCACCGCTTGCGAGCCGCAGACGGCAGCTACAGACATTTCTGGGTACGGGGCGTCCCCCTTTTGGCAGCCGACGGCAGCGTTCGCGAGTGGGTGGGAACTCACACAGATATTAGCGATCGCGTCCAGGTTTTGGAAGCACTCAAGCAGTCCGAGGGACAGTATCGATCGCAAGCAGCCGAGCTCGAAAAAGCTGTCCACGAGTTGCACCAAACTCAAACTCAACTAATCCAAACCGAAAAAATCTCTTCTCTCGGGCAGCTAGTCGCCGGCGTCGCCCACGAAATTAACAATCCGATTAACTTCATTTACGGCAACATCACCCACGCCAGCCAATACGCCACAGACTTGCTCGGTTTGCTCCATCTTTACCAGGAAAAATACCCAAATCCCGTCCCGGAAATTGTAGAAGCAGCCGAAGATATTGAAGTTGATTACTTAATGGAAGACTTTACGAAGATTTTGGAATCAATGAAGGTAGGAGCCGATCGCATCCGCGACTTAGTTGTATCCTTACGCAACTTTTCCAGACTCGACGAATCGCAAATGAAGCGAGTAGATATTCACGAAGGAATCGAAAGCACGTTGCTAATTTTGCAGCACCGAATCAAAGCTAATGTACTTCGTCCCGCTATTGAGATTATCAAAGACTACGGCCACTTCCCAAAAGTTGAGTGCTATGTAGGTCAGCTCAATCAAGTATTTATGAATCTTTTAGGAAATGCGCTAGACGCCCTCGAAGACTACAACAGCAATCACTCTTCACAAGAAATATATTCTCGCCACAACCGAATTCGGATTAGCACCAGTGCGAATTCAGACACAGTAACAATTCGCATTGCCGACAACGGGATGGGAATCAATCAAGAAGTTATTCACAAGTTATTCGATCCATTTTTTACTACTAAACCCGTCGGCAAAGGCACAGGCTTGGGACTGTCAATCAGCTATCAGATTATAGTTGAAAAACACCGAGGCAAATTGCAGTGTATTTCTACGCCCGGGGAAGGTGCAGAGTTTGTCATAGAAATTCCCATTTCGCAGAAAGTATCAGGGCTGGCTGCCGAAAACACAAAGGAAATGGTCATTAGTCATTAGACAGTTGACAGTTGGCAGTTGGCAGTTGATAGTGGGAAGTTGATCATTGATGGTTGTCATTAATCATTAATTTCTCAACGTCTCCCCGTCTCCCCATCTCCCCATCTCCCGTCTCCGTCGCTCGATCGCCCTAAATCGAAATAATTCTTTACAATAACAAAGTAACAATCCAATTAACTTTGACAAATTCCCTTGAAAATGCCTGTAAACCAACTTTCTCCCACAATAGCCTCCACCGAAACACCGACACTCGACTTTGACATAGCCATCGTCGGAGGCGGGATAGTCGGGGCCACCTTAGCGAGCGCTTTAAAAGATTCTGGATTGAAAATCGCTATAATTGAAACCCAACTCCCCGCCGCCGCCGCAGCCAAAAAACAAGCCTATGCAATTACCCTGCTATCAGGAATGATCTTAGAAGGTATCGGCGTGTGGCAAACAATCTTGCCGCAAATCACCACCTTCGAGCAAATTAGCCTCTGCGACGGTGACTATCCCGGTGTCGTCGAATTCCACCGCCCGGATTTGGGAAATACTGGCAAATTGCCCGTACCAAAAACAGCTTTAGGTTACGTTGGCGAGCACAGAGTCATGCTGTCAGCTTTGCAGGAATGTTTGGCAAAAAACCCGAATTTTAGTTGGGTTTGTCCGGCGGAAGTAGTCGAGGTAAAATATTTAACTCATTGCGCCGAAATAGAAGTCAAACAAAACGGCGAAACCCGCACAATTCGCACCAAATTATTAGTCGCCGCCGACGGTTCGCGATCGCGCATCCGCACCGAAGCCAACATCAGCACTCGCGGCTGGAAATACTGGCAATCCTGCGTTGCTATCACTATTAAAGCAGAAAAACCGCACAACGATATCGCTTTTGAGCGCTTTTGGCCGAGCGGCCCGATGGGAGTTTTACCATTACCGGGGAACCGCTGTCAAGTAGTTTGGACTGCGCCCCACGCGGAAGCAAAAGCTTTGCAACAAATGGATGAAAAAGAGTTTTTGACTTTGTTGGAACAGCGCACGGGCGGGCTTTTGGGCCGTTTGGAATTGGAGAGCGATCGCTTTTTGTTTCCCGTGCAGTTAATGCAGAGCGATCGCTACGTTTTGCCCAGATTAGCACTAATTGGCGACGCCGCGCACTGCTGCCATCCCGTCGGCGGCCAGGGATTGAATATGGGCATTCGAGACGCAGGGGCGATCGCCCAAATCTTGCAGCAAGCGCACCAAAAAGGCGAAGATATCGGCAATTTGCGAGTATTGAAACGGTATCACAACTGGCGCAAAAAAGAGAATTTAATCGTGTTAGGATTTACCGATTTTCTAGACAGATTATTTTCCAATACTTGGCTGCCAATTGTAGCATTTCGCCGCTTCGGATTGTGGTGTTTGCGGACAATTCCCCCAGTCAGGTTTTTAGCCTTGCGCTTGATGACCGGTTTGATGGGGCGGCCGCCGGAATTAGCGCAAAATTAGGTTGGTACACCCACCCACCCTTAAAGAAACCGGGGTTTTTCCCAATCTTTGTACTGTCACCAAGTCTGTCGCAAAAACCCGGTTTCTGGCCACCCGTGGTTCCTAGACTAAACTAAATTCATCGATGAATGGTATATAATTAAGATACAACAGAGCTATGAGTGGAATTGACCGTTAAATTACTCTAGAAACTCGAACCAGTCTCATTGATAAACATCTCCCCGGAACCCAAAAAGCCCAAAGTGAATTTGAAAGCGAAGGAATCGTCCATCTCTTTAATGATAGAGAAACAATGGAAAGAGTGGTCGCAGAAATTAAGCTAAGAGGAGAACGCACAGGAGCCGACGATGTAGAGGACAATTATGAACGCTATGGATTGTACTTTTCAGAACCAATTGGTTATATACTGAAAGCAGACGGTACTCAGATACCACTAAATTACGGTGAAATAAAGATAAAAAAAACTACAGGTAAATACCATGTCATACCTCGCACAAGACCCCGCACAAGCTACTAAAATTAGTCAAGAATCAAAGCAAGAGACTGAGTGGGAGTTTGCGGAAATCTGGGCGGACACTCTGATATGTCCTCCTTATATCCTGATGTTAGTTAAGGAAAATTCCGGGAAATTTTGCATTCATAATCCTGCACAAAACTATAAAGTTATTTTTTCTAGTGACAATTACGAAGCGGCTAAAATGTGGCTGCTAGAGGATGAATATGAGCGTTTGAATAGTCGGATTTTACGAGAAGTATAAAATAAAGTGGTGTCGCCACATCCGCCAGGGGTTTAAACCCCTGGCTAATAGCGAAAGTCGGTTGAAACCGACTGAAAATCTGAGATAAAAATGAAAAACTCTTTAGTCCTCTTTAAGAGGACTTTTGCTATGAGACAGGGGTTTCAACCCCTGGCGGACTATCGGGCTAACCGAGGTTTCTCGCCACTGGCACCATCAAAGAAACCGGGTTTTTTCCTCAATCTTTGCAATGTTACGAAGTTGGTCGCAAAAACGCGGTACAATGATCGACTCAGCTCGAACCCAGCCCTGACGGCAATAGAAAAACCATGCAGCCAGAACAAGAACAAGAAATTCTCAACCTGCGCGATCGCCAATTAACGCCCAAACAAATTGCCCGAAAGTTAGGATTGAAAGCATCCGAAGTCACTACCTTTCTTCAATCTCAGGCAGAACAAACAGCCCTCGCTAGCGCCGAAAAAGGAGAGTTATTGCCCGTTGCTCAATGTCTCGTGGATGTAAATTTTGCGAAGGTATTGTTGGGGAATGAAACCTCTGAAACGAGCGGTTTGGGTTTAGTGGTGGTTACCCGTTCCAAGGGATACAATCGTTTTGTTACAGCCTCTTATTTGATCGACTACTGGTGTTTGGGAGTTAAGGATGCCATCCCGCCACGTAACTGCAACGATAGCCAATATAAAAATTTCGTTCAGCAGTGTTACTCGCAGTTTGGGCAAGAATACGAGGAGATTAGTTTAGAGCAAGCACAAGCCCTGGTTTGGGGTGCGATCGCTTATGCCAAAACATTAGGCTTTGAACCGCATCGCGATTTCGAGCAGTCGAAGGCTCATTTAGGAGAATCAACCAGCGAAATTGGCTTAAAATTCGGTCGCAATGGAAAACCTTGTTATATTGAAGGGCCTCACGATAATACAAGGAAAATTATCAACACGCTTAAAAACTCTGTGGGAGAGGGTAATTTCGATTACTTGTTCGGGATGGGGTAGAAATTGATACGGGGGAGCGTCAACCGCCAAACCACCAATCATGGTAAAATAAACATCGGTGTTACTGACAACTTCCCACAATGGAAGAAACCCGCGCCCAAGCTTATCTGCAATTGATTGAGACACTCCTGACTTGTCCCAAAGGTGAGGAACCGCAGATATTACAGGCTAACTTAGAATTGGTAGATTCGGGGTTTCTGCAAGTTTGCGAGGTAGTAGCAGAAAATTTGGCAGAGGAAGGACAGGAAAATCAGGCTCATTTTTTACGGAATTTGGCCAGGCAGCTAGGGCAATTATTGGGGATGAATGATGAGGGAGATAGCGATAACTCTGAAGGTGAAAATCGCCAAGAGTATTTAGAGTTTATCGGAGACTTATTGCAAGCAGAAGCAGAAAGCAAGGGCGATATTCAAGTAATTTACCGCATACTGGCCGGGCGGCAACATCTCCTCAATGAGCGTTTTGCCGAGATTTTACAGCAAGTTGCCCAGAATTTAATTGCCCAACCTCCAGAAGCAATTGAATTTATTCTCGACCTCATTGAAAACTTGAGTATTGATATTAGTGACTTTCCGCTGGGGAAAAGAGCGAATAATCTTGAAATTGCCATTACTGGTTATCAAATAGTTTTAAATAATCGGGAACCCGGAAGCGAAAATTGGGCCCAAACGCAAAATAATCTGGCAAATGCCTACAGTAACAGAATCAGGGGAGAGAAAGCTCAGAATATCGAACTAGCGATCGCATCTTTCACTGCTGCATTAACCGTCTACACCCGCGATGCCTTTCCCGAAAAATGGGCAATGACGCAAAATAATCTGGCAGCAGCCTACACTTACAGAATCAGGGGAGAGAGAGCTCAGAATATCGAACTGGCGATCGCATCTGGCACTGCTGCATTATCCGTCCGCACCCGCGATGATTTTTCCGAAAATTGGGCAATGACGCAAAATAATCTGGCAGCAGCCTACGCTAAAAGAATCACGGGAGAGAAAGCTCAGAATATCGAACTGGCGATCAGATATTTCACTGCTGTATTAACCGTCTACACCTGCGATGCCTTTCCCGAATATTGGGCAATGACGCAAAATAATCTGGGAGAAGCCTACCGTAACAGAATCAGGGGAGAGAAAGCTCAGAATATCGAACTGGCGATCGCATCATACACTGCTGCATTAACCGTCTACACCCGCGATGCCTTTCCCGAATATTGGGCAATGACGCAAAATAATCTGGCAATTGCCCACACTTACAGAATCAGGGGAGAGAAAGCTCAGAATATCGAACTGGCGATCGCACTTTATCGTAATGCTTTAACTATTAGAACTCGCGAGGCTTTCCCACAAAAACATACAGGAACTTTATCTAACTTAGGTTATCTTTACCGAAGAAACCAGCAATGGCAACTCGCTTATGATACCTATGCCCCAGCGATTGAAACAGTAGAATTTTTACGGGGCGAGATTCAATCTGGGGATGAAAGCAAACAGAAATTAGCCGAAGAATGGAATAGACTTTATCTAAGAATGGTAGAAGTTTGCATCGAACTGCAACGCTACACCGAAGCTGTGGAATATGCCGAACGCAGCAAAGCCCGCAACCTTGTAGAACTCTTTGCCAACCGTGACATCAAACCTAAAGGCGATATTCCCGAAACCGTTCTCAACGAACTCTCGCGGCTGCGTCGAGAAATTGAGGCCGAACAGCGACAACTGGAAATCGAACAGATAAACCGTAACAGTAATGGTGGCAGAATATTGGGAGAACCCAGCCTCAAAATCGACAGCATAACCACCAGCCGCGATTCTACTCATCTCACAAAACTGCGTAAACAACTCGATGAATTGATTGCTCATGAAATTACATCAATTGATCCTGATTTTAGCCTAACCCAGAAAGTTAAGCCCATCCTCTACAAAGACATTCAAACTCTGACAGGTGAAAACACCGCTATTCTTGAGTGGTACATCATAGGCGATAAATTTCTAACTTTCATCATCACCCCGCAATCCCCAACACCAATAATCTGGCAATCTTCAACAGCAGACTTTCAAGCCTTGGTAAATTGGGATAACGAGTATCGGAAAGAGTACAAAGAGATAAAACCCCAATGGAAGCAAAAACTAGCCTCCCGCCTCCAAAACCTAACTGAGATTTTGCATCTTGATGAGATTTTAAAGAATATTCCGAAACCGTGCGATCGACTGATTTTAATTCCCCATCGCTTCCTGCATCTTTTCCCCCTTCATGCCTTGCCAATCTCCCACGAAAGGGATTTTGAAAGCGGATGCACCGATCAAATCCATTCTTCTATCACTGTATCCCTGTCCAAATCCAAATCGTGCCTTCTCGACTTATTCCCTGGTGGAGTCAGCTATGCCCCCAGTTGCCAACTACTGCAACAGGCGAAACAGCGACAACGCCCTAATTTCTCTCACCTATTTGCTATTGCCAATCCTACCAAAGACCGCTACTTACTTGAACTGCAAGCCGCTAACATCCGTGACAAATTCAAATCTAATGATTTCTTGGCAAAAGATGATGCTAATAAGAACGCAATTCTAAACGCGAAACTCAGCTTTGCCAACTGCGCCCATTTCGGTTGTCACGGCAAGTTCGAGCCTGACTCACCTTTGGAATCATCCCTAGTATTCGCCAATAAAGAACGTTTGACACTGTTGGAAATCTTTAATCTTGACCTAAATCAATGTCGTCTTGTGACCCTCTCCGCCTGCGAAACAGGATTGACAGAATCCAGAACCAGCGATGAATATATTGGCTTACCTTTCGCATTTCTCTTAGCAGGTAGCCCTAGTATGGTCAGTACCCTTTGGAAAGTGGATGAACTCGCCAGCACTTTGTTACTGATTCGGTTCTATGAAAACCTAGAAACTCTATCAACGGTTACTGCTCTCAATGAGGCACAACAATGGCTGCGGAATCTGACCTCAGAGGGGCTTGAAGCATTATTAAAATGCCTCAAACCGCAAATCGATCAAACATTTAAACTGTTGCCCAAAAAAGAACGCACACGCTTTGTTAATGCTCCTCTGGATGGCGCACTGAACCGCAAACCGTTTCCTTTTGCTGATCCTCATTACTGGGCTGGCTTCACTGCGATCGGCGTTTAGCAATCCTGACAAAAATTGTCCAAATTTTTCCTGCTTATGTAAATAAGTACCAGTATTAATGGTACTCCTTGGTAAACGCCAACAGTTATTAGCCAACCCAATCCAACACCAAAACCTTGACTCAATACGTCTTTAAAGGCTTGCGTACAAATATGAGGACGTAATTTATCGGCTGCTTTTTCTAACAAGCTAGGCTCATTTGGGTTTCTTGCATCTAGATCGTTGTCTAATTCTCCTGACTTAATTGCTAAGGTTTCGGCTGCATATTCTAAATCGCCTTCACACTCTTCAAGTACATCAAGCTCTTTTAGAGCATCGGGATATTCTTGTAATTGGGAGCGATACAGTTCAATTTCTGCTTGGGTAACGGTAGTCATTGGGATAATGGCGATCAAATAAACATTGGTAACAAGTTAAGCTAAGAAAGCATTTGTCAATCAGCAATTATGCTCAACATTTACTCGGATTTTGGGCATAAAACTGAGATTTGGGCGATCGTGCGATCGTGCCGAGGGTGATATTTATACCTACTTCCTCTCAAATCGTGAATTTTCCACTCCTAAAAAAGCTGTTTTTTTGAGTAATATTACTGATTGACAAATGCAATTAAGTTTTAACTTGTCACCAATGTCAAATAAATGAGTAATTCTTATTTTGCCATAATTATTGTACTTCTTTTGTGTAGAAACCCGGCGGTTGAAACAGCAGCTACACAAACAAAGAAACTTCATCCCTTCTTTAGTTCTATTATAGTTAGTTGCTTAGGTGGTGGAGTCTTGGGAGGGGTTGCTTTGCTAATTGCTCGTAAAGTGTTAAAACCATCATCCGCGCAGACAAGTTTACCTAGTTCCGAAAATCAACCTCCCTCTATTGATGTGTAATCTCCCTCTGCTTTCGG
Source organism: Microcoleus sp. K5-D4 (assembly GCF_036704575.1). Lineage (NCBI taxonomy): Bacteria > Bacillati > Cyanobacteriota > Cyanophyceae > Oscillatoriales > Microcoleaceae > Microcoleus > Microcoleus sp. K5-D4. The sequence continues at coordinate 10,185 of NZ_JAUBSD010000055.1, read as the reverse complement.
GTTAATTGCATTCAACCCATCGCCCGAATCAATATCTAGTCGATCTAAAGTTCTCGCATCTAGTTTCAACAAAGGCATGATTTGGTCGTATTGCTGCCATTTACCTCTAGGAAAACCCCCAACAGCAAAATCAAAAAATCCATGCTCCATAGAGAATATGCCACCGCGTTCATACATTAGGATTAGCGGTTCGTAGGGTTCAGGTAAAGTAAATTCACTGACTTTTGGTGAATTTTTCGCGCTATCCCAATGAAGGAACCACTCGCAGGTTTTCTCAATAATACCCGCCACATAAAACGGTGTCTCTGTGAAATGAGTCTTAAGCACTTTAACCTTAGTTTCATCGGCATCTAGAGAATCAATATGAGCCGCCACATCAAAAAACGGCCATTCATCCGTACAATCTAAAGCCTTGGCCCACAGTGCGGCACGTCTCAAGTATTCTCGCAAAAGGGCAATGTGAGAGGTAACGCGACTATCGTCTGGCTCCCATTTAATTGCTAAAATTCGCTCTAGTGCAGTGTCGGTAATTGTTTTCGCAGTCATATTCTTTCTCTAATAGCTTCAAGCAACTCATCAAGATTCGAGAGGTTGTCCGCAAGCATCAGTCCTTCCGCTGACTTACCTATTATGTTAACCCAGTGGGAAAATGGATTGGGCTTGCTGGTATGAGGAGCTATATCGTGTGCTCCGAAATTCTTCGGGGTTGGCCAGTTGCCAAAACCATACATGGGATGCTCTATCCAAGCTTTAGGCGATCGATAAGGAAGTCCATCGGCCATTAGTGCTTGCTCTATATACTCATGGGCTATCAACCGTTTAAACTTGCTAAGTTCTCTCGGTTGTAGCTCACCATTTTTTGCACTTATCCATAAATCAGCAATCTCACCATCGGGTGTAAAATTACCTCGGACATGACTAATAGTATTTGTCTCATCATTGGGAATGTCAAGCTCGTGTTCCTTGATAAATATGTGTTCTTTTACTTGGCGGATAATTTGTTCAGAAATCTCTAGATAATTAGCTATTGTATACACATCATCCGTCATGGCGATAATTTCTGCATATTGACGGATTTCTTTCTGATTAGCCTCCCCAAAATATTGCGGCACTATCCAACACCATTCTCATTATTATTCTTTGACAACATCCATCAACTCCTCAATCAAAACATCGAGGGTGCGAGCTATCTTTTGAATGGATGTGATATCAACCGTTGCTAGTCCTTCCGATCGAGCATAGTGCCTGACTGTGCTGTACGGAACCTCCGATCGATCGGCAACATCCTTTAGCGTCCATCCTTTTTCGTCAGCCAACTCTCGGATTCGGAACCTAACTAACCCCATTTTACTTGACAAACGATAAGTATCTATCTTTTTAATTTAAACACAATAGTCGATCGACAGCTAAAGAATGCTTAGTTCGATCGAGTTTTCGAGAATCCCATCTAAAACTCGATCGACTTTCTAGAAAAACCACTCAATACAAAACAACTGCCGACAGCAAAAACTGTCAACAGTTGTTTTACATATTCAATGCGGATGGCGAGACTCGAACTCGCAAGGACATAATGCCACACGCACCTCAAGCGTGCGCGTATACCAATTCCGCCACATCCGCTCTTTCTGGCAATCTCTGGGATTTTTGCGTTACGAGTTAAAGATTCACAGGTTGAGGTTCCTGACATTTAACTTGTGACTTGCCCTTTTGCACCGCCGATTTACAATCATAGCACCACTACCAGCCAAATGTAAAATAAATTTTTGTGAACAATTTCTGGAAAACGATTATCCAGAACATACCGAAAGGCATTATTGTACAGAATATTGAGTGAATTAAGCAGCGAAGATGGGGTTCTCGAAAATTTTAATCGCTAATCGGGGAGAAATAGCTCTCCGCATATTGCGGACCTGCGAGGAAATGGGGATTGCCACGGTCGCCGTTCACTCCACCGTAGATAAACACGCCTTGCACGTCCAGTTGGCAGACGAAGCCGTTTGCATCGGCCCCCCCACCAGCAGCAAAAGCTATTTAAACATCCCCAACATCATCGCGGCTGCCTTGACGCGCAACGCCGCAGCCATTCACCCCGGTTACGGGTTCCTCGCCGAAAACGCCCGATTTGCCGAAATCTGCGCCGACCATCAAATTACCTTCATCGGCCCTTCTCCTGCGGCGATGCGGGCGATGGGCGACAAATCCACCGCCAAAGAAACCATGCAGCGGGTGAAAGTCCCCACTGTTCCCGGTAGCGAGGGATTGCTGGCGGACGATCGCGAAGCTTTGTCGATCGCCCGCGACATCGGCTATCCTGTGATGATCAAAGCCACAGCCGGCGGTGGAGGCCGCGGCATGAGGCTAGTTAGAGAAGCATCCGAACTCCCCAAACTATTCTCAGCAGCCCAAGGCGAAGCCGATGCAGCCTTCGGCAACCCCGGACTTTACCTCGAAAAATTCATCGAAAAACCCCGGCACATCGAAATCCAAATCCTCGCCGACAACTACGGTAACGTCATCCACCTCGGCGAGAGAGATTGTTCGATTCAGCGCCGACATCAGAAACTCCTCGAAGAAGCCCCCAGCCCAGCCCTCAGCCAGAAACTGCGAGATCAAATGGGTCACGCCGCCATTGCCGCCGCCAAATCCATCAACTATACGGGTGCGGGTACTGTCGAATTTTTGCTTGACAAATCAGGCAAGTTCTACTTCATGGAAATGAACACTCGCATCCAAGTAGAACATCCCGTCACCGAGATGATTACAGGCCTCGACTTGATAGCCGAACAAATTCGCATCGCCCAAGGAGAAAAACTGCAAATCAAACAAAACCAAGTAATTCTCAACGGCCACGCCATCGAGTGCCGCATCAATGCTGAAGATCCCGATCGCAATTTCCGACCCCACCCCGGCATAATCAGCGGTTATTTGCCTCCCGGTGGCCCCGGCGTGCGGATGGACTCTCACGTCTACACCGATTACGAAATACCCGCTTACTACGATTCTTTAATCGGTAAAGTAATTGTATGGGGGCGCGATCGACCGACAGCCATCCGCAGAATGAAACGGGCATTGCGGGAGTGCGCCATCACCGGCGTTCCTACCACCCTCAGCTTCCACCAAAAAATTCTCGATTCCCCCGAGTTTCTCAACGGCGAAGTTTACACTAATTTCGTCGAACAGTTCTTGAACCAAAACAGTCATTAGTCAGTAGTCAGTTGGCAGTTGGCAGTGGGTGGCAACTAATCGATGCCCGATGCCCGATGCCCGATGCCCGCCAACTGACTATTACATCATCATTGTCAGCAGCCCTTGCTGACCGAGAATCATTTCTCGCAGCAAGCTACAGATACCCACCCAAATAATCGGCGTAATGTCCACCCCGCCGATCGGCGGTACAATCTTTCTAGTTACGGCTAAAAAAGGTTCCGTCGGCCAAGCAATCAGACTCAACGGCAACTTGCTCAGGTTCACCTCGGGATACCAAGTCAGGACGATCCGAAAAATAAACAGCAAAGTCATCACGACTAGGACAGAGCCCAGAATCCAACTTGCAACGGTAATACCAGTCATGGGTCTTATCTCGAAATTTTAAGTTTTGTTAAGTCTGCCATTCATAATTTTAACCGTTTGACAGGTGCGATCGAAAGTATAAAATTAATAAAAATCAAATTGTTGTAACAAAGGCTTTGAATCTATGACTCCTTCTCTCGCGAACTTTTTGTACAGCCTGCTGGTGGGCGTGACAGTGGTAGTGATTCCAGCAACGATCGCCCTGATCTTCATCAGCCAAAAAGACAAAATCAAGCGCACCTAAAAAGTCAGCGGGTTTCTAAGTCCGGCGCTGTAAGTCAATTGTGGGCTACAAGTCGGGCATTTCCCCGATTCGAGAAACCTCGGCTGCCAGCAACTGTCAAGGCAAAACCTTCAGTTGACTGCCAAGCTGAGGTTTTTTCCCGTTAAACTCATTATTATACTCACTTCCCAAGCTGAAACCCTGACCGGACGCTGCCCCAGAAAGCACAGTCGGGCTGACAGACTTAATGATAGATGTAAAATCTAACTCGCTAACATAGGAAAGACATAGGAGATAGGCTAATGGTCAATTTAGGATTGAACTGGAGCAGCCTGTTAGGGATTATCCTAGCAGTAGCAGGGGCAGGACTGTATTTTCTGCGATCGTGGCGTCCCAAACTAGCCCGAGACCACGATATTTTTTTTGCAGCAGTCGGCCTGCTGTGCGGCGGTATTCTGTTATTTCAAGGATGGCGGCTTGACCCAATTCTGGCATTCGGTCAATTTCTGCTCACCGGTTCTGCCATATTTTTTGCAGCAGAAAGCATTAAATTGCGAGGAGCGACCACAGCCCAAGCCAAAACTCGCGCCCAATACATAGATGAAGACCGACCGGTCAGCAACGCCTACGGTTACGACGGCTACGATGCCGACATGGAACAGCTAGAACCAGAGGAAGACTATCCGCAGCGTCCCCGGATTAGAGGCAGCCAAGACTACCGTTCCTCTCGGGAAGCCTACGACGACGAACCCCGCCGCCGCCCCTCGAATCGCAACGGCAGCGTTAACACCTCCAGGCCTGAGTCGCCGGATCGATCGTCGTCTCGCAAACGTCCCTCTCGCCCAGAAGCCCCGCCTGCCCAAGAGTCTGACAACTGGGACGTTTCAGACAACCCCGAAGAAAGACCGACCCGCAGCCGCAGCAGTCGCCCCCCTGCTTCGGAAAACCGCAGTTCCGATACGCCGCCGAGAACCAAAAAACCCCGTCCTACGGAATCATCCAGGTCTCGCCCCAGCAACCGCGACGTGGAAGCACCGCCGTCAGATTACGTGGAGTATCGACCTGTAGAATACCCGGAAGACCAACCGGATAATTCCCCCAGTTTCGACAAATAGGCAAACACTAAGTAGATGGGTGAAACTAAACTTTTCTCGTGCCCGCAGGCAAAAAAATAAGTTGCGTTTATTGATGCCCATCTACTTATTCTCAGATATGAAAGTGATTAAAAAGACTCTAAATTGCGAGGGTGAAACCCCAAACCAACGGAGATATACACAAATAATATCAAATCCGTTAGCATCGGAATAGTAAATTCGAGTCAACAGTCAACAGTCAACATCATTGCGGTGTAACCGGAAATGATATAAAAGCTAATTTTTTTTAAAATTATTTTGACATACCGAATTTGTGGAACTAATCGACAGCATAATAATCTAAATATAAAATCCCCAATCTTAAATCAGCAAGATGCCATTACTCGAAATAGGAGATCCGGCTCCCTGGTTTTCCATTCCTTCTACAAATAACCCCTTATTTCATTTCCCGACTGTTGGCGGCCGGCGAGTCGTCCTGTTTTTCTTTGCCAGCGCAGCTTTTGAACAAATCCAAGTTATCCTCAAAAGCTTTCAAGAGCTCTCAGAAGAATTCCGAAGCTTGCAAGTACCGAGGTTCGGAGTCAGCGTTGACCCAGCAGACAAAGAACTAAACAGACCAACAACAATTGCTCCGTCATTCATCTTTTTCTGGGACTTAGATAAAAAAGTCAGTCAGCAGTACGCTGTTTTCCGAGATGTCGAAGAAAATGGAGTTGCCGGAGTTCACTATGCACCACAAACTTTTGTTCTAAACGAAAACCTTCAGGTAATTAATATTTTGCCCATGGGCGAACCGCACCAACACGCCCAACAAGTATTAGATTTTCTCAAAACTTTGCCCCCCATTGAGGAAGCCCGAGCGGCCACTCGCCACGCCCCGGTGTTGGTAATTCCTAACGTTTTGGACAAAGCATCTTGCCGCAGTTTAATCGATATGTACAAAAGTCACGGTGGCAGTCCTTCGGGCTTTATGAGGCAAATAGGCGGGAAAACAGTGGGTCTGCACGACGACACTTTTAAGAAGCGCCGAGATTTCTTTATTCAAGACGAGGATTTCCAGCGACAATTGAATGCGATTATTCTGCGCCGGGTGCGGCCGGAAGTAGAGAAAGCTTTTCAGTTTACAATTACCAGGTTTGAACGGTATTTGATAGGTTGTTACGATGCTGACAGCGGCGGTTATTTTCGGCCGCACCGCGACAACACTAGCAAAGCTACCCTGCACCGCAGGTTTGCGATGACGCTAAACTTGAATGTGGGAGAGTACACGGGGGGATTTTTACGCTTTCCAGAGTACGCGCCGCACGGTTATAAAGGCGATTCTGGCACGGCGATTATTTTTTCGTGTTCTTTGCTGCATGAAGCCACTGCCGTGATTAGTGGTCAGCGCTTTGCTTTGCTGTCTTTTTTTTACGGCAATGAGGACGCTGCGCTACGAGAAGCTAATTTTAAGTATTTAGCCGCTGATTCAGATTCCCGAATGGGAGAACCGGCGTGAGGCAGGTCACTACCGTGGTGCAAGTCCTAAAATAATTAGAGAAGGTAGTTAGCGGTTAGCCACAAAACCTAATTCCTAGCTACCGATCGCTAAATAATAATCGATCGCCATGAATTTCAAACTTCTAAGTTTAGCAGTATCGGGAATTTTAACGGTTGGGGTTGCAACCAGCGCTACTGCGGTTGTTACGACATCCCCTGTGCGGCAATCAACAGATTTAACGGAATTTAACTCGGTGCATTCCCAGGGCGCGATCGCCCAAAATGTCGAAGAACAAACCAATATTCGAGTCTACGAAAAGGCCAGTCCGGCGGTTGTTACAGTCGATACAGATAAATCTAACGGCAGTGGCACAATTATCAGCCCCGACGGCATGGTGTTAACCAACGCCCACGTTGTTTCGGCAGGCGGTACCGTCAATATCATTTTGTCAGACGGCAGAAAACTGGTCGCCGATGTCATCGGATTCGGTGAAGAAGGTCTAGACTTAGCCGTGGTGAAGATTCGCGGTCAAAACAATTTGCCCACCATTCCTTTAGCCCGTCCCGGTTCGGTGAAAGTCGGGCAACAAGCATTTGCGATCGGCAATCCTTTCGGTCAATTTCAAGGTACTTTTACAGTCGGAATCGTCAGCCGCATCGACCAGCAGCGGGGCTTAATTCAAACCGACGCCGCCATCAATCCCGGCAATTCAGGAGGCCCTCTTCTCAACAGTTCAGGAGAATTAATCGGCGTCAATACTTCTATTTTTACTCGCGGTCGGGGCGGTGGCAGTATCGGTATCGGTTTTGCAATTTCAGCAGACAAAGTACCAGCTTTCCTGACAGCCGTGCGAGAAGGGCGAGCCCCCCGCGTGGCTCAAGCTCGATCGCCCTTTGGTGGCAACAAATCACCTCAAAAAGTTGCGTTAAACGGGCCCGCCGTTAGCGGCCTCCTCACCGACAAGTCTAGCGTTCTGCCCACCGACAACAGCTTTTTTGACCTCTACTCCTTTGAGGGAAAAGCGGGCCAGCAAATCACAATAGAAATGAAAAGTCAAGAAATTGACCCTTATTTAATTTTGCTCGGGCCCAACCAGCGCGAAATCGCGCAAGACGATGACGGGGCAGGCAGTAAAGACGCCAGAATTACAGTCAGGCTGCCAGCAGACGGGACTTACACGTTAGTGGCAAATTCATACCAAGCTAAGCAGTCAGGGGCTTATACGTTACAACTGAAAGCGAGTGCTCCTACCGCGCCTTCTCGGGCGATTTTGCAAGAAGAAGGCGCTTTAGTCGCAGGCGGCCCAGTATTGCCGTCTGACAACAGTCTGTATCGCGAGTATACTTTTGAAGGTCGATCGGGTCAGTCTGTAGCCATTTCCCTCGAAAGTACAGATTTCGATCCCTATGTCGCTATCTTTGACCCTAACGGCCGATTAGTGGCAGAAAATGACGATGAGAGCGATTCGACTAAAAATGCGTTTCTGACCGTTACTTTGCCCGCTACGGGTCGCTATCGCGTAATTGTCAATGCTTACGATGCTTCTGGCAGGGGCCGTTACACTCTAACTGTCCGGTGAAAATTGGGAAAAAGGTAATTGGTAATCGGGAATTGGTAATTAGTCGAATTATTCTGCTTCCTGCTTCCTGCTTACGTGCATCCATTAAATCCGTTACAGAATCCGTTGCCGAACTTGCTTCCTACATCCGTTAAATTCGTTACAGAATCCGTTGCCGAACTTCCTTCCTACATCCGTTAAATCCGTTACAGAATCCGTTGCCGAACTTCCTTCTTCCTTGCAAACCGAGGTAATTCATGCGTCAAGTTAGATTTTGGGCGATCGCGCCAATTGCTCTGGTAGCTACTTTTTCTGGCAAGCCGGCTCTGTCCTTGTCACTTTCAAATTCAGGTGTTGCTAACAGCAGTTCCACCCTGATTTCCGCAGAATTTCCTCAAAATTTAACTGATGCGAAGCCTGCTGAAAAGGGTGTTTTAGCTCAAGCAAGTCCCAACCCGTCGCCATCACCACAAAGTTCGCCAACTCAGAGCCCCACTGTAGAACCTCCACCGAGTCCTGATGCGGGTTCATCTAAAGTCATTTTAGAGCAAAACGGAGAACTCAGCCCTGCTAAGTCTTCTGTACTGCCCTCGGACAGCAGTTTGTACGACGAGTATACCTTTGAAGGCACTCAGGGTCAAAAAGTGATTATTACCGTAGAAAGTAGCGAATTTGATACTTATCTCGCTATTTTTAACTCCCAGGGCGAGCTACTTGGAGAAAATGATGATGCAACGCAGCAAAATTCCAATTCAGAGCTTACTGTTACCTTGTCTGCCAACGGTCGCTATCGCGTCATTGTCAATGCTTACGATCCGCCTCCAAAAGGTAGAGGCAAGTACAGTTTGACCGTCCGTGAAACAACTCGAAATTAGTTTGAACGAAACTTCGGAGTCAGGGCACGGCATTGCCGTGTCCCTATAATTTAAGGACGATCGCACTACAAGTAACTGCGATCGACCGAATTACTTCTACAACACCCTGTTTTCGATACCGATGCAGTAAATTCATGTGTTTGTCTGCACCTATAAATGTCATAATCTTGTACTTCTAATTTTCGGAAGTCTAAAGTTTTGGCATTTAATTTCTGCGTTCCCAATCACAGATAAACTCTGGCTTGAGAGGGCAAGTTTTGGGAGCGATCGGATTTCCGCTGAGGAAGAGATCGGTCAGGTTAGTTAACGATTGCAAGGCTTTGATGTCGCTGATTTGATTGTTGTAGAGGTAGAGCTGAGTCAGGTTAGTTAACGATTGCAAGGCTTTGATGTCGCTGATTTGATTGTTGTGGAGGTAGAGTCCAGTCAGATTAGTCAAGGATTCTAGCGGTTTGATGTTGTTGATTTGATTTTTGCTGAGGTTGAGCGCAGTCAGGTTAGTCAGGGATTCTAGCGGTTTGATGTCATTGATTTGATTGTCGTAGAGGTAGAGCGCAGTCAGGTTAGTCAAGGATTGTAATGGTTTGATGTCGTTGATTTGATTACCGTAGAGGTCGAGTTCAGTCAGATTAGTCAAGGATTGCAATGGTTTGATTTCGCTGATTTGATTGTCGCTGAGATAGAGATGAGTCAGTTTAGTCAACGATTCTAGCGGTTTGATGTCGCTGATTTTATTGCCGTAGAGGTCGAGTTCAGTCAGATTAGTCAAGGATTGCAATGGTTTGAGGTCGCTGATTTGATTGTCGCTGAGATAGAGATGAGTTAGTTTAGTCAAGGGTTCTAGCGGTTTGATGTCGCTGATTTTATTGTTGTTGAGGTTTAGCTCGGTCAGGTTAATCAAGGATTGCAATAGTTTGATGTCGCTGATTTTATTGTTGTTGAGGTTTAGCTCGGTCAGGTTAATCAAGGATTGCAATGGTTTGATGTCGCTGATTTGATTTTTATCGAGGGCAAGTTTCGTGAGACTGAAAAGTTCTCGCTCTGCCGCATCGCACTCAGTAGTCCCTGCTTTCTTCAACAGCACCTCGACAGTATGTTTAGCTTCAGGAATCAAAGAAGCCCGCTGGCGACACCAATCAGCAAATGTTCGTCCACTGTTTCCCGGTTGCGGTTCGGAGAGTAAGGCGGAAGATCCATTTCCGCATGATGCTAGGACGATCGCACTACCAGTAAGCGCGATCGACTTTGGTACATTCATGTGTTATCTGAAACTAGAAAAGTCATAATTTTGCATTTTTTATTTGATAAACTAGACCTCTTGCGAAAGTGCGAGCGCTCTAGTAAAATAAAAGAAAAAATTAGCTGAATAATATGAATTACGAACA